>NZ_QGNK01000022.1:0-81604 GCF_003336925.1 Rhodococcus sp. Eu-32
CACCCACGTGTTACTCACCCGTTCGCCGCTCGTGTACCCCGAAAGGCCTTACCGCTCGACTTGCATGTGTTAAGCACGCCGCCAGCGTTCGTCCTGAGCCAGGATCAAACTCTCCGTAAAAGACTCTCAACCACGCAGTCCGAAAACCACGCAATCAGTTCAAAAACCAAAGAGCCAAATCACTAGCAAAAAAACTCAACTAGCAAAAAATGTCCCCTCACCCCAGACGGGAAGAATGAAGCAAGAAGACGTCACACCCACACCCCACAAGGCATGAGCGCCAAAAACATTCGGCACTGACATTCATCGACACACTGTTGAGTTCTCAAAGAACACGCGCACACCATCGCTCTCGCTTTCGCGATTGCTCTGGGGCTTACACGTTCGTATCCCGGACGCGGTTACTTTCTTACCTTATCCGGGGCTGTCAGTGCTAACCTCGTCCAACCTCGTGTCCCGCGCCTCTCGGCTCGGGTCGGTGTCCGTGTCGCTCTGACTCGACAAAAGTTACGCCAACGAGAACACTTGCGCAAATCGCCTGGTCAGCGCGCTGAAACTGTTAACAACACACAGCGAGCGATTGCCCCGGCGTCCTACGGTGGTGGCATGCTTCTGCAACCCCGATATGGATCCGCGTCGCTTGCCGACGTCGTCCCATCGATCCTCGCCCATCTCGGCGTCCCGGGTACGACCGACAGAATCGGTTTCGAACTCGAGGGCGCCCGACGCATCTGCCTTCTCGTCGTCGACGGCCTGGGCGCCGAGCAGTTGGCGGCACACCCGGACGACGCGCCGTTTCTGACGTCGCACACGAGCAACTCGATCACCGCCGGCTTTCCGAGCACGACCGCCACGAGTCTCAGCTCCTTGGGCACCGGCTTACCTCCCGGTGAGCACGGAATCGTCGGCTATCTCGTCTCACCACCCGGCCACAAGAGGCTGATGAACTCCCTGAAGTGGGCACTGCAGGGGTCGTCGAGCTCCGACGAACTTCCCCCCGACCTCGTTCCGGAGACTTTTCAACCGACACGCACCTCGTTCGAACACGGTGTGGCGTCGGGCGTCGGGATCTTCCACGTCGGCCCCGCGCTGCAGAACGGCTCCGGTCTGACGCGTGCATCGTTGCGCGGGGCGTCGTTCCGAACGTCGATCACGGCCGGTGACCTCGTCGGGAATGTCGCCGACGTTCTGTCCTCCCCTGGTCCGACATTGGCCTATACGTACTTCGGCGACCTCGATCTCGTCGGACACGTACGCGGACCGAGTTCCGACGCGTGGCGGGCGGAGCTCCGTCAGGTCGATCGGCTCGCACAATCGCTGGCCGAGACGGTTCCGACGGACGGAGCGTTGGTGGTCGTCTCCGACCACGGCATGGTCGAAATCGGAGACCGTGTCGACTACGACGCGTCGCCTGCCCTACGCGCCGGCGTCGGACAGCTGGGCGGCGAAGCACGAATGAGGTACGTCTACACCCGGAAGGGAGCAACGTCGGACGTGTACGACGCGTGGAAGGCCGAACTGGGGAGAAGTTTCACTGTCGTCACCAAAGACGAGGCCGTCGACAACGGCTGGTTCGGCCCGGCCGTGTCGCAGGCGGCGTACGGGCGGATCGGCGACCTACTTGCGCTTGCGCACGATCGATCCGCCTTGGTGCGGACCGATGCCGAGTCGATAGCGGCTCGACTCCGCGGTCATCACGGCTCGTTGACGTCGGCAGAGCTGTTGGTTCCAGCGCTGATCGTCCGTCCCTGTCACTGACAGCCCGAAACCTGTCGGTACCCCCGTCTACCTTCCCACCCGTTCGAGAAGTCCGAAGCGGCAGAAACGGGGAACACATGTCGACGTTCGATGGGCTGGATCTTGACGAGGCGACCGGGAAGGACTGGGGTGCATTCACTCGCCGGTTGGCGGATCGGCTTGCGCACGGCACCGCCGAAATCACGCTGTGTCCGGCATTCGTTCCGGACGACCGACGACGGCCGACCATGACCTTTCGCAGGACGCCGTCGGACACGATTGCCTGCACCACGACCGCGTTGTCGGCACCTGTTCCGCCATGGGCGCACGATGCCGAATCGTCGACGAACGTCGTCGAGAAACCGGCCGCGTGGGCCGATCATCTGGCATACCTGGCCGTCGGCGAAATCAGAACCGTGTGGGGCGTTACGCACCCCGCGTTTCTCGACGGTGACGAGGATTCCAGGGGCGCCGAAGCATACGACCCGACCACTGCCGTAACGACCGATCGCGAGGACGAGCTCGAGCGCGTGGTTCTGCGCTGTTTGCGCAACGTCACGGGACTCGACGTCGAGCTCTCCGCCGACAAGAGCGTCGCCATCATGTTGGGGCTGGTCACCGCATACGTCTATGTGGCCGGTCCGACCGAAGTACGTATCCACGCGCCAGTCGTAGAGCGGATCTCGGGTCGTACGCGTGCAGCCGAATTGGTCGCCGACCTCAATCGCCGCCACTCCCGATTGAAATTCCTCCTGGTCGACGACCGCGTGCACGTCGCGGCCAGCGTCGACGCACAACCTCTAGTGCCTCGACATCTCGACGCCGCTTTTCATCGTCTGGCCGAGTTCGTCATGCGCGTCGACGCGTCCTTCGCCGACCACCTCGGCGGAGTCGTCGCGTACACAGGACCGGATCCCCGCCCCGAACCGGATTTCACGGCCTCGGACGACGATGCGCACCACGACGCCGACTGCGACGTGCCGCCCGATTTGTTGGCTCTGCTCGAGTTGGACTCCGCGGCCGAGGGTGCCGTCGACGTGGAACTCGTCGTATCGGTATGCGGCCAGGACAGGACCAAGATCGCAGGCTACGAAGCGTTCTGCTCCGACCAAGCTCGGTCGTGGCGAGAGTGCGCACTCGAAGCAGAAGAACGCGGCGACACCGACGCGATGGACGAGTACGAAGCGGAGGCCGTTCCATGGGACCGCATCGTGGCCACACTCCGCCTCACGCTCCGCACCGCCGCGTTCTTCGACAACGCCTGATGCGGTCGGAACACCCGACGCATCAGCAACGCGTAGTGCGTCAGACGATGGCCACCGCGTCGATCTCCACCAGCATTTCCTCGCGGGGCAGCCCAGTGAACACTGTCGTACGACTGGGCAGCACGTCACCCTTCGTGTGCTTCTGCACGAACTCGCCGTACGCGTCGTTCATGATCGCGAAGTCCTCGCGCTTGGTCAGGTACACGCGGAGCATGACGACGTCGTCGAACGTCGCTCCACTCGCCTCGACGATGGCGCGCACGTTCTCGAGCGTGCGCGTCGTCTGCGCAGCGACGTCCCCCGGGTACAGGTACTCGTTGGTCTCGGGGTCGACGGGTCCTTGCCCCGACACCTGCACGAAAGGGCCCTTGCGTACGCCCTGGGAGAAGGTGTGTGCGGGTGCGGGAGCTGCATCGGTGCGGACTGCGATCTTCTCGCTCATCGGATTCCTTTCACGTTCATGTTGTCTTCGATGGTCGAAGTTTCTGTGGCAGACCTCCACCCGAGGTCTGCCGATATCGCCGCTGCGGTAGCCAAGATCTCGGGCAGCGTTGCCAGTACCTGAGCGTGGTCCAACAGCATGTCGGGGACGGACATCGACACAGCGGCCACTGTGTCGCCCACTCCGTTGCGCACGGGCACGCCCACGCAGTTGACGAACGACTCGTGTTCCTCGTGATCCTCCGCGAAGCCTTGCTGCGCAACGAGTTCCAGTTCGGCGAGGTAGCGCTCGGCCGAATCGATCGTTTTGTCGGTGAATCGCTGGTACCCGAGATTGTTCGCGATCTCGACCTGTTCGGACCGAGGCCTCGCCGATACCAGGACTTTGCCCACCGCGGTGCAGTGCAAGGCTGCGGGTCTGCCGACGCGCGAGTACATGCGCACGCTCTGCTTGGCGTCGAACTTGTCGATGTAGATGGCCTCGCCGTTCTCGTAGGTGGCGAGGTGGATGGTCTGACCGGTCGACGCGTTGAGCGCAGCCAGATGCGGGCGCGCGACGGTCCTGACGTCACGTTGCTCGAGCGCGTGACTGGCCAGTTCGAAGAATCTCGATCCCAGCATGTACCGATGCTCCGCGTCGTGCTGGACGAACCGGTCGGCTTCCATCGTCCGCAGCAGACGCAGCACCGTCGTCTTGTGGACACCCAGTTCGGTGGCGAGCTGATCCAGCGATCGACCCTCGTCGCCGAGCAGACCGAGGATCGTCAACGCTCGCGACAGACTCTGACTCATGCACTCACCAACTCCCCGTAGTGAATTCGCGTCCATTCGTCGGCCGACAGACCGATTGCTGCATCGAGACTGGGCCCGGCGAGAATCGTCGCCACGTCACCCCGAGCCGTGAGCGCACCCGCCGCGCACAGATGCCCGAGGCGGACTCGCCCTTCCGCCGACAGCCCGTTCAGCAAACCACCGAGGAATCCGCCGGCGAAGGCGTCGCCCGCACCGATCTTCTCCACCACATCGAGCCGGAGCGCGGGAACGTCGACACGCTCGTCGGCGTCGAACGCCGTCACGACATGCGCGTCGTTCTTGATCACGAGATGTCGCGGTTCCGGAAACTCGGCGCGCAGCGCGGCCGGATCGTCGAGACCGAAGACCACGCCCGCCTCATCGGCTCCCATCAGGACCACGTCGCTGCCACGCACATGGTCGGCGAGAACTCGCGATGCGTCGTCGATCCTGTTGGCCCACAACGCGGGCCGGTAATTGAGATCGAAGCTGACGAGACCGTCACCGGCGATCAACGCGCGTGTCATCCGTTCGGCCGACTCGGACAACGCGACCGTGATGCCCGAGAAATGCACGATTTCGGCCGACCCGATCGCATCCGCAGCAGCTCCCCCGCCGATGTCGCGGGGCGACAACGCACTTGCAGCGGAACCGGTCCGGAAATACGTCATCCGACTGTCCCCGTCGGGGAGATCCCATTCGGACCCCGTTCCACCGCCGCGCTGCTTGACGTACATGCCGGTCGGTCGGCTCTCGTCGAGGACGACAGCGGAGACATCGACGCCGGCGTCGACGAGCTGCGTCAGCAGGTAACGGCCGAAGCCGTCGTTGCCCACCCTCGAGATCCACGAGGACGACACGCCCAACTGAGCGAGCACTCTCGCCACGTTGGCTTCCGCACCACCGGCCGACCTGGTGAACGTTTCGGAATTCTCCAATGGGCCCGGTTCCGCAACGAGGACCACCAACCCCTCGCCGACGCAGATCGCTCGCGGCGACGTCACATCGATCTCCTTCGAATGCTTGCGACTTTCCCCCAGTTCGTTGCACACTACTGAGCACAAACATTTTGCGCAACTTGCGTTGCAAAATACGCAACGCAAAGCGAAGTCAGGCCTGGAGGTCTTGTCTTGATCGACTCGAATGTCGTCGACGCCCTTGCGTCGCGAGTGCTCGGACCCGAACACAAATCTGTTCCCCCGCAGGCGTGGGGACTGGGAATCCGCGAATTCCTCGCGACGCGACCGACTCTCAGCCAATTCCAGACCCCACTGCTCACGCTGGACGACGGCCGACTGCAGCACAACGTCGACGTCATGGCGACGTGGGCCGAGAAATCCGGCGTGAAGCTCGCCCCGCACGGCAAGACGACGATGGCGCCGACCCTGTGGAGACGTCAGCTCGAATCCGGCGCCTGGGCCATCACACTCGCAACCATCTGGCAGGTTCAGACCGCACGCAGTTTCGGTGTGGACCGGATCATGCTGGCCAACGCCCTCGTCGACCCAGTCGGCCTGACGTGGCTCGCGCGCGAACTCGACGAGCACCCGGAATTCGAATTCGTCTGCTGGGCAGACGGCCTCGACACGGTTCGGGCCATGAACCACATCCTGGACAACGCCACGGGCACGCGACCCGTCGACATCGTCGTCGAACTCGGTGGTGAACACGGCCGTACCGGCGCGCGCACCATCGAGGAGGCGCGGTCCGTCGCGAAAGCTGTCGCCGACTCTCCACGACTGAACCTCGTCGGCGTCGGCGGATACGAGGGGGCACTGAGCCACGACCGATCGGACAGCGGCCTAGATGCGGTTCGAACGTATCTCGACGCCGTCGGCGCGCTGCACCGCGAACTCGACGCTGCCGGCCTCTACTCCGGCACCGCGGTTATCACTGCAGGCGGCAGCGCGTATCAGGATCTCGTGGTCGAGCGGTTGGCGTCGTTCGCGGACGAGGACGGTGCGCGAGGCGTTCCGACGTCGGTCGTTCTCCGTTCCGGGGCGTACATCATCCACGACGACGGTTTCTACTCGCAGATTTCGCCGATGATCCCTGCGCGCTCCGACGATGCGCTGACGTCGGCGATGCACGGGTGGGCTCGCGTCGTCTCGCGGCCGGAGCCCGGTCTGGCGCTGCTCGACGCGGGTAAGCGAGACCTGCCGTTCGACGAGGGCCTTCCGACACCTCAGTCGATCGATGCGGCCGAGGTCACCGCCCTCAACGATCAGCACGCATTCCTCCGCTTCCCCGACGACGACGCAGCTGCACCGATCGGATCCGTTGTACGACTGGGTCTCTCGCATCCCTGTACGGCATTCGACAAATGGCGGCTTATTCCTGTGATCGACGACGCCGATGCCGAGGACCCTCGCGTCGTCGACCTCGTCCACACCTTCTTCTAGGACCGATCATGACCGAATTGCTCATTCGCGGTGCGGACGTCGTCGACGGAACCGGTGCCCCGCGTATCCGGCGCGACGTGCTCGTGAAGAACGGACGGATCGAATCCGTCACCGCCCCAGGACTTCTGGACGGGACGGATCGCATCATCGACGTGCCTCCGGGACATGTCCTGTCGCCCGGGTTCATCGACATGCACGCGCACTCCGACCTCGGGCTGCTGACCGATCCCGGTCACTTCCCCAAGATCAGCCAGGGCGTCACGACCGAAGTCATCGGCCAGGACGGAATTGCGTACGCACCCATCGACGATGCGACACTCGACATCGTTCGTCGGCAGATCGCAGGGTGGAACGGAAACCCGTCGGACCTCGATTTCTCGTGGCGGTCCGTCGCCGAATATCTGGCGCGTCTCGACCGAGGCATCACCCCGAATGCGGCGTACCTCGTTCCGCAGGGAACGCTGCGTTACCTTGCCGTCGGCGGCGATCAGCGACCCGCGACCGCACGCGAAACAGCTCACATGCGAGAGCTTCTCGCGCAAGGGTTGGCCGAGGGTGCCGTCGGAATGTCGAGTGGGTTGACCTACACCCCCGGTATGTACGCGGACACGAGCGAGCTTCGTGCGCTGTGTGAAGTGGTCGCGGAGTTCGGCGGCTTCTACGCACCACACACCCGGTCGTACGGTGCCGGTGCGCTCGAGGCCTACAAGGAGATGCTCGATCTCGCCCGCGAGACGGGATGCGCCCTGCACCTGACCCACGCCACCATGAACTTCGGGGTGAACCGCGGTCGGGCAGGTGAATTTCTGGCCATGGTCGACGCTGCCATCGCCGACGGGTGCGACGTCACCCTGGACACGTATCCGTATCTTCCCGGTGCGACCACTCTGTCGGCGCTCCTGCCGAGTTGGGCGATGTCGGGAGGGCCGGACCAGGCGTTGGCCCGGATGGACGACCCGGAGATGCGCGCCCGCATCGCCGAAGACGTCGACGTCAACGGCTCGGACGGGTGCCACGGGGTCACGGTCGAATGGGAGACGATCCAACTCAGCGGCGTCGCGAATCCGGAACTCGACCCCTACGTCGGACGGACGATGATCGACATCGCAGCCGACCGTGGCGAGGCCCCCGTCGACGTCTTCTTCGACATCCTGCAGAAAGACCAACTTGCGACGACCATCCTGCAGCACGTCGGTCACGAGGACAACGTTCGTGCCATCATGGCGCACCCGCACCACATGGGTGGCAGCGACGCGATCCTCGTCGGAGAACGCCCCCACCCTCGCGCGTGGGGCACGTTTCCGCGGTACCTCGGACACTACGTCAGGGAAGAACGACTCCTCGGGCTCGAAGACTGCATCAACCATCTGACGGGCCGGCCCGCCGGACGTCTCGGTTTGAGCGATCGCGGCACCATTGCCGAGGGCAACGCCGCAGACCTCGTACTGTTCGATCCCGCAACGGTTTCCGACACAGCTACCTTCGAGAAGCCGAAACAACAGGCCGTGGGGATCAGCCATGTGATCGTCAACGGCGCACTCGCAATCGACGACGGACAACCGACCGGCAACCTGGCCGGGCATTCACTGAGACGGATGACATGAACGCACTACAGACCATTCTCGACGACCGTGCACTCGCCGTCGTGCGAGCCCCGTCGATCTCCGACCCCGCAGCTCTGGCCGACGCGGTGGCGCGCGGCGGGATACGTGCCGTCGAACTCACGTTCACGACGCCGGGGGTTCTGCAGCTGCTTCGGGACGCAGCCGACGCCGGCGCCGTCATCGGTGCGGGCACCGTCCTGACGGGCGAGCAGGCGCGATCTGCGATCGATGCCGGTGCGCAATTCCTCGTGACTCCCGGGTTGCGCCCGGAAGTAGCCGAAGTGGCCGTAGCACAAGGCATTCCGGTCATGATGGGCGCGTTGACTCCGACCGAGGTCATGAACGCGATCGACCTCGGCGCAGCAGCAGTCAAGATATTTCCCGCCCGTGCACTCGGGCCTGCGCACTTCAAGGACCTTCTCGGCCCACTTCCGGACGCCCGACTCGTGCCGTCCGGGGGCGTCAACGCGTCCAACGCGGCCGAGTTCCTGAAGCACGGTGCCGTCGCGGTGACCGCGGGCACCGACGTCGTCCCCCCTGCCAGCGTCGCGGCGAGCAATTGGGACGACATCGCCTCACGTGCGAAAACATTCGTCGAATCTCTCGGTCCCCAGCAATGAACCCCACCTCTCCGCTACATCTCCCGCCCATCTGGGTCGTACCGCAGGCTCCACTCCCGCTATTGAAAGGCACCCCATGAGTAGCGTCGTCGATTGGCTCAGGACGTCGACACCTGGCCTTCTCGTACTGTGTGGCGTCGCCATCGCAGTGCTTCTCGTCGTCATCATCAAGGTCAAACTCGAACCGTTCGTCGCGCTGCTGATCGTGGGTCTCGGCCTGGCTCTTGCAGCGGGACTTCCGGTTTCGGAGATCGTCGGCACGGCGATCAAGAGCAACGAGTCCCTGCTGGAAACAGGATTCGGAGGCATCCTCGGGCACATCGCCGTCATCATCGGACTAGGCACCGTGCTCGGCGCAATACTCGAAAGATCCGGCGGCGCACAGGCGTTGACGTCGAAACTGCTCGGCATCTTCGGTGAACGTGGTGCACCTGTCGCGATGGGTCTGCTCGGCCTGATCTTCGGCATTCCCGTCTTCTTCGACATCGGCATCTTCGTTCTCGCCCCGCTCGTCTACGTTGCTGCGCGCCAAGGCGGAAAGTCGTTGGTGCTGTATGCCCTTCCGATGCTTGCCGGCCTGTCGATGACGCACGCGTTCCTGCCGCCGCACCCGGGACCCGTTGCGCTCGGTGGTCTGCTGGAGGTCAACCTCGGCTGGCTGATCCTGATGGGATTCGTGTGCGGTATACCCGGGTTCCTCGCCGCAGGTCTTGCGTGGGGTAGTTGGATCGGCAAGCGCGTCATCGTCGACGTGCCCGAGGACTTCATCAACGAAGCCGACGAGAACGGCGACAGCGCGGGCGGCGGCACGTCGGTCACCACGAAGCGTCCCGTCGTGACCACTCCCCCGTCCGTCGCCGTCATCGGGGCTATCATCGCGGTGCCGCTCGTGCTCATCCTGGGAGCGACGTTCGGCAGCATCTTGCTCGAGCCGGGCAATCTGCTCGAGGTTCTCACGTTCCTCGGCACGCCTGCCGTCGCACTGTTGATCGCCGTCCTCATCGCGTTCTACGTGCTCGGCATCAGGCGTGGGTCCACAGTCCAGGAACTGAGCACACTGACCGGTGAATCGCTGCGACCCGTCGGCATGTTGCTTCTCGTCGTCGGCGCAGGTGCGTTCTTCGGCAAGGTCATCTCCGCAACCGGCATCGGCACCGCGCTCGCCGACGCGATGTCCGCAGCGGGACTCCCGATCATCGTCCTGGCCTACGTCATCAGCTGCGCGTTGCGCATCGCACAGGGTTCCGCGACGGTCGCGATCGTGACGACCGGCGGCATCGTCGGACCGCTCGTCGCGGCACAGAACTACTCGCCGATGGCCACGGCATTGGTCGCGATGTCCATCGCGGCGGGATCGATCATCCTGAGCCACGTCAACGACGGCGGCTTCTGGATCATCGCGAAGTTCTTCAACATGACGGTGAAGCAGACGCTGCAGACATGGACGGTGCTCGAGACGATCCTGTCCGTGGTCAGCTTCGCGGTGGCAGCGGTGCTGTTCGCGATCGTCGCCTAGGGCCGGCAGTCATGTGCGCGAAAATACATAGCCCGCTATGCATTTTCGCGCACATGGTCACCGCAGCTGATCGCCCACGAAATGCGTGTTGTCCGCGGACAATTCGCGATTGCCCGCCCGCGCGATGAGAGCGTCGATGCGGTCGTCGAGACTGCGTGCCTTCTGCACGACGTCCATCGTGCGCACCTCCCCCTCGGCACGGGTCACCAGGTCCGCGACCCGAACGAGCGCTGCGACACGATCGATCAACTGCCTCCACACGGCGTCCAAGGCGGCGCGACGCGTCGCCACCTGGTCCCGCGTGACGTCGTCGAACATCATCGTGGCGACGCCTTCGAGTTCCGAGGAGATCTCGCGCAGCGCGTTCGCGTCGACGGCAACCTGGGTCAGCTCGTCCGCGAGATCGAGTTGCGTGCGCTGCACCACGAAATGTTCCGAGCGCCACGCAGGCGACGCCTGCACGCGGTCGTACGACGCGCCCGCGAGGAAGAGCAGCGTCTCGTACCTGTCGTCGAACACGTCGTCGCGTCTATCGGTGAACTGCGTGATCAGGCTGGACGCACGGCCGCCGAGTTCACGGAACCGAGTGTTCCTCGACGCGTCCACCACCTTGTCGGCGGCGGAGTCGAGCGCAGAGAACCCCGCGCGTTCGACGACCGTTCCTGCCTCCGCCTTCGGGACCGGCGTGTGACGCAGTGCATCGAACAAGGCATCCCGTTGGTCGAGGTCCAGATGCAGTCCGTCGCGGCGTTCGCGTCGGACGGCACGGACACCGTTTGCGTAGTGCTTGTTGGACATCACGACGGTGGTACGGAGATGGTCGAGCCGTTTGCCCAGTTCGGCTGCCCGCATGCGGTAGACGATTGCCGAGCCGGGCTTGTTCCGGGTGTCCTTGGCGAGCCACCGCTCCCGCTCGTCGGCGAGCACCCGAATCGCAGCGAACCCACCGATCGACGGGAGTGTCCTCCCCGAGCGGCGTCGTGCCGCGAGAATCGTCCGCGTCGGTTCGTCGAGCCTGCCCGCGGCGATGGCGACGGCCGCGGCGTCGGACAGTGGTGGGCGCCGCCCGTCGAGGCGCGCGTCGTCGCACCACCGTCGTACCTGCTCTTCGACGCGCTCTCGGTCGCTTCCGAGCGCGGGATGTTCGGTCATGTTCGACTCCTGGGTCTCCTGGACCCTGTCCACTGTCCCAGATTCGTGCGCCGCGTGCCGCGAACGGCGCCTAGTTGCCGGACGGGGGCTTCGCGCCGTCGGCGATGAGCTGTTTCGCCTCGTCGAGACCCTCCCAGACGTTCCACATCAGGACGCCGTTGACCACGCCGTCGTCGTCGACGTAGTAGACGACGCCCTCCTTGGGCTTGGTCTTCCAGTCCTCCACCGTCTTCAGCGACGTACTGACGGTTCCGACGGCCTGATAGCCGTCGTCGTAGACATCGGAATAGAAGTACGGCGTGTACGTGTAGGGGTCCGTGCCACCGGCCATGAGTCGTCCGACGGCCTTGCCCATCTCGTTGGCGTTGTCGACGTGCTCGATCCGACGACGCCCGAGGATGGCGTCCGGGTAGTTGGCGACGTCGCCTGCCGCATACACGTGGGGATCGCCGGTGCGGAGGTATTCGTCGACGATGATTCCGTTGTCGACCTCGAGGCCCGCGGCCTCGGCCAGTTCGACGTTCGGGCGCACACCGAGTCCGAACACGACGCCATCGGCTTCGACACTCGACCCGTCGTCGAGTTGCAACTGGACGCGTGCCGACGCCTCGGCTCCGGATTCGACCTTGACCGAGCGCCGGACGGTGACGCCGTGTTCGGTGAAACCTTCGTCGAACGAGGCCGCGAGGACTTCGGGGAACATGTGCCCGCCGAGCACGTCGTCGGAGGTGACGAGGGTGACCTTCACTCCGTTCAGCGACAGTCCCGATGCGATTTCGGTACCGATGTAGCCGCCACCGACGACGGCGATGTGCGACGCGGTCTTCGACAGTTCGCGTAGCGCACGGTAATCCGCATAGGTGCGGAAATAGATGACGCGTGGGCTGGGCGCCAGTTCCAATTGCACGGGCGACGCTCCGGTTGCGAACAGCAGGGTGCCATATCCGTACGTGTCACCGGATTCTGTTGTAACGGAACGGCTTTCGCGATCGACCGCCGCGGCACGCGTCGACTTGTGGATCTCCGCGCCGGTGTCGGCCACCGTGTTCAGCGGAACCTGATCGCGACCGAAATCCTTGTCCGTCCACAACTTCTTGGACAGCGCGGGGCGGGTGTACGGATCGTCGGTATCGGCGCTCAGAATCCCGATGGATCCGGAACTGTCCTTCTCACGAATACCGCGTGCTGCGTTGTCGGCGACCATACCGCCCCCGACGATGAGGTAGTCATAACGCATCGTGCACTCCTTGCAGTAGACAACGGGTGTTGGCTACCCCGGATGCACGTCAGACAATCACCACGTCGATCGCGGCTTTCTCGAACGGTTCGATCTGCTCAGGTGTGGCGCCCGAATCGGTGACGAGCGTCGTCCCCGCCGGAATGGGAGCCCACGCGTGAAAAGGTTTCTGCCCGAGCTTCGTCGAATGAGCGAGAACGTAGATCTTGCCCGCGCGTTCCATCATCAGTTCTTTCAGGCGAGTCTGGTCGTAACCCGCCTCGCAGATGCCGAACTCGGCGGTGACGGCATCGGCTCCGAGGAACGCACGATCGAACGACACCCTCTGCAGCGACGCCTCCGCCAACGGTCCGACGAAACCTTGGCTCAGGTGCCGCAGTGTGCCGCCGAGGCACTCGACGCGCACCGACTCCGCGTCGGCCAGCGCTTCCAACGCCGTCAGGCCTGCGGCGATGACCGTCAGATCCGTCGCACCACGGAGGAATTCACCCATGGCGCCGACGGTCGTTCCGGCATCGAGCAGAACCGTCTCCCCGGGCAGAACCTGCTCGGCGGCCCACGCCGCGATGATGCGCTTCGCGTCGTAGCCTTCGAGCGACCGTTGCTTGATCGACGCCTCGTGGTGCCCGTTCAACGCAATGGCGCCGCCGTATGTTCGGGCGAGCAGTCCGCGTTCGGTCAGGTGATTGAGGTCGCGCCTGATCGTCGACGCGGTGACCTCGAACAACGAGGACAATTCGTCGACGCTCGTCAGGCCGCCGTTCTTGGCCAGCCTGACGATCTCGTTCCGCCTGATCTCCGATTCCCGCACCGCCACCCCTGCCTGTCCGGCGTTCGATTCAGCTCAGTAACGCTGGGCTGGTTGCCAATTCGGCAGCCTGCCGCAGTGCCTCGACCATGCTACCGGCCTCGGCGATTCCTTTACCTGCAATGTCGAAAGCTGTTCCGTGGTCCACGGACGTACGGATGACAGGAAGTCCGACCGTGATGTTGACGCCTGCCTCGATTCCCAGCACCTTCACCGGGCCGTGCCCCTGGTCGTGGTACATCGCGACGATGAGGTCGTAGTCACCGCGGCCGGCGAGGAAGAACGCGGTGTCCGCAGGCAACGGCCCGACGGCGTCGATGCCCTCGGCCTTCAACTTCTCGACGGCAGGCACGATCTTCAGATCTTCCTCGCCGTACCCGAACAGCCCGTTCTCGCCTGCGTGCGGGTTGATTCCGCAGACTCCGATCTTCGGGTTCGCCGTGCCCGATCGAACGAGCGCCTCGTGGCCGCGCCGGATCGTGCGCTCCACCAAGCCCGGCTCGATCTTCGCGACGGCGTCGAGGAGACCGATGTGCGTCGTCACGTGGATGACCTTCAACTTCGGCGTCGACAACATCATCGACACTTCCTCGGTACCGGTCAGATGCGCCAGCAACTCGGTGTGCCCCGGGAAGATGTGTCCGGCGGCGTGCAGCGCTTCCTTGTTCAGCGGCGCGGTGCAGATGGACTGGACCTCGCCGCGCACGGCGAGTTCGCTCGCCACCCGGATGTACTGGTAGGCCGCGTCGCCCGCGACCGCGGAGAGTTCGCCCCACTGCAGGTCGTCGGGCAGCAGGTCCAGGTCGATCACGTTGATGCGCGACGGCGTGAACTCGGCCTCGGTCACCGCGTTCACTGCCACGATCTCGACGTCGATGCCGAGGACCTCCGCCGCGAGCCCCAGCCGCTTGGCGTCGCCGACGACGACCGGACGGCAGCGTTCCAGTGTCGCCGGGTCGATCATGGCGGGCACGATCACTTCGGGGCCGATTCCGGCGCCGTCCCCCATGGTCACCGCAATGTAGGGCGGAAGAGCTGTTGTCATGCCAATGCCTCACTGTGAGAGAAGAAAACGTTGTCGTCGATGCCGCGCAGATGGTTGCTCATCGAGACCAGACTGTCGTGGTCACCGAAACTGCCTGGCCTCGTTGCTATTCGGGTGCCGTCGCTCGTCCGCGACACGACCGCGCCGTGGTGCACTTCGGCGACGGGCGTCAAGGTCGTGATACCGAGTGCATCGATGACGCGTCGGGCGGTCTCGCCTCCGGTAAGAACGAGACCGACCGAGCGTCCGCGCACCACCGCTGCGACGAGTTCGCCGAGGGCCGAGGCCACCGAGCTAGCCCTGCTCGGTTCCACCGGACCCGACACCGTCAGTACGGCGACACCGAGGGCCAATGCCGATCGGACGGTGTCGGGATCGGTACGTGCGTTCAGCAGGTCGTCGACGTCGACCTGCACGTGAGTCGCGCCGGAGCGCTCGAGGTATCGAACCTGTTCGACGGCAACGGCTTCCGCAGTTCCCACGACGACCAGCGCCGGGGCAGGCTCCGGATTTCTCATGTCGACGGTACGCGTCGGCAGCGTGCGGGCCACGGCGGCAGCGAGCGCAGCCGTGCCGACGAGACGTACGCCCGGTACCGAGGCCGCTGCGGCGACGACTGCATCGAGGTCCTCGTCCGTCGACGCGTCGCACACCGCGACGGCACCCGACGACAGCGCGGAGCGCAGTTCGTCCTCGGTCACCCCGACACCCAGCGAGACCGTCGCAATTCCGGCGAGCAAGTCGTCGATGGACTCCGGTGGTGCTGTTCGTTCCATGCCCCACCGACCGCTCAGATGCAGTGGGACACCGTCGATGTGGAGGACGCCGTTCGCGGTGGTTCTGTTCAGTGCAGGCAATGCTGCCGCGACTACGACAGGCCCTGTCTCGGAAAGCGTTTCGAGCTCGGCCGCGATGTTGCCACGCAACATCGAATCGATCTTCTTGACCACCTGGACGTCCCCGGGCACCCCGTCGAGCACTTCTCGCAGTCGCCGAGCCGCGTCGGCAGCTGTCATGATCCTCGTCCCGAGATCGAGAACACGGACGTCGGCCTCGGACTGCAGTCGGTCGATGTCGAGCGCGATGTCGACATCTCGGTGCAGAAAGACCGCAGCACACTCCGCGGCGCCGGAAAGATCGTCGGCAAGCACGAGGAGGTCGGGACGCTCGCTCATCGACGTGCCCTCCCTTCCGATTTTGCGTTTTCCGCGCACCTAAAGCTACCACTTCTGCGTGTTTCACGCAGAACTTCTGAAAACCGCCCCGTCATAGCGACGTCCCAGCGCATTGGACGATGGTTTGTCCGGTGATGCTCCGCGCATGCGGGGACAGCAGGAACGCGACCAACTCGGCGATCTCGACAGGGTCGATGAAGTGCCCGAGCGGTGGCGTCACGGGCGGAGTGCTCTTGCGGCCGGGGTCGTTCAACATCGGCGTGTCGGTAGGGCCGGGGGCGACGACGTTGACGGTGATGCCGCGGTCGACCAATTCCATCGCCCACGACCTGGCCATGCCGACCAGTGCCGACTTGGTCGCGACGTACTGGCTCTTACCGGCAACGCCGGTCATCGTGCGACTGCCGATCAACACGACGCGCCCACCGTCGGCGATCCGGTCCGCCAATCCGTTCACCAGCACTTCCGCAGCAGCGACGTGCACGCGCCACATCTGTTCGCCGTGTGCGGCGTCCAGAACGCCGAGGCGGCCCGATCGCTGGACGCCGGCGGCGTGAATCACCGCCGTCGGATCATCCAGTGTCGCAACGAGATTTGCGACGGCCGCAGTATCGGACAGGTCGATCCCCACCCAGTCGCCGCCGAATCCTTCGGACGGGCGCGTCCGGCTCAGACCCGTCACACGCCAGCCCTCGCCCAGGAGCTTCGCGGCGATCGACGCGCCGATCCCGCTGCTCACTCCCGTCACGATGGCATGTCCGCTCACTCCGACCCGCCGATCCACGCTCGGTCGAGCCGCACGTACTTGATCGCTTGACGAAAGTACGTGTAGGCGACGTGAATTCGCCCGTCAGCGGTCTCGGTGATCGACGGGTACGAGAACTCGCGGTTCGAGCCGTCTCGTGAGTTGTTCGTCAGGCAGAACCCGTCGCCCTCGTCGAGGTTGCGTCGAACCGGCCAGGTGATTCCGCCGTCCGACGAGACCGCGAGCGTCATCGGCGCCCGAGGAGCACCCCAGAACGCCGCCCGCGCGTCCCCGTCGTCGATCGGGACCTCGATCGCCGCGGCAGAACCGTCGGCGGGACCGTCTTCCGCCAAACCGTCGTCGTCGATCTCGTCGTACAGAGACGTACGACGTGACGTGGCGTCGAGCGCCGACGAGTGGTTGTAGACGAGAGCCAACCGTCCGTCGTCGAGACCGACGGCTTGAACCGACGAATTGTTGTTCGGTAGCTCGGTCGGCACAGGAGCACTCCAGGTGTCACCACCGTCGGTCGAGACACTGCGGTAGACGAAGTCGGCCCACCGGCTGCGGTAGAGGGCGACCAGCGAATCGTCCTCGCGCACGACGATGTTCATGTGCACGCACCCGAGGCTGTCCGGCACGACCGACTCACGCCAGGTCTCACCGTCGTCGTCGGAGATCATGACGCCGCTGTAGTCGCGGTCACCGACCCACTTTCGCCCCTCGATCTTGACGCAGTGGAAGACCGGTAGCAGCAGGCGACCCGACGACAGCGCAATGACGGGCTGACGCACGAACACGCCTCCGGCATCCGTCTCGGGAATCAGAACATGAGCATCACCCCAGCTGAGGCCACCGTCGGTGGAGATGCGACGAAGTACCCGTGCCGTGTCCTGATTGCCTGCATGCTGCGACGTCCACAGCAGCCACACGACGCCCGAATCACGCACGAACAGAACAGGATTCTGCTCGGACCGCGTCGGATCGTCGGAAAGCTGCACGGGTTCGCTCCACACCTGCGCCCCCGATTCCAGTCGCGAGAACCACACGCTGATGTCGGGGACACCCTCCTGCGTTCCGGCGAACCACACGCACGCGAGCGACCCGTCGGGCAACACCGCCAGATTCGCGGCGTGGTTCTGCACCTGCGGGGCAGGAAGAAACGAGTCGGAACGCCCCGTCTCGTCGGTGTCGCGGAGTACGCCGTCGGCGAGGAGGTCGCCGGGGGTGAGGAAGCTCGTGTCGCTCATGTTCTTCTTTCTTCTTCGATCAAGCTCGGAGGGTGACCGCAGCCATGTCGTACGAGTTGGTGGGCCGCAGACCGATTCCGTCGATTCGGTTGTTGCGTGCGATGACCGTCTTCGGCACGAACGACCACAGGCACGGCCAGGTCTCCCAGATGCGACGCTGCGCGTCGGCGAGAGTCTCTTTGCGCGTCACCGGATTCGGATCCTCCGAGCCCTTCGCGATCAGCGCGGAGATCTCCGGGAAGATGTAGCCGTGGTAGGTGTCTCGCGTCTCTTCCTTCGCGGCCGTTCCCGCGTACATGCCCTGCATGATCGTGACCGCGAGGCCCGTCGGGCTGGGGAAGCCGTTACCCAGGATGTCCCAGTCGCCGGCTTTGCCCTGTCGCCACGTCGAGATGTCGCCACCGGGCTCGAACTGCTGCAGCGTCGCGCGAACGCCGACCGCCGACAACATCTGCAGCACCGATTCCATGATGTCGGTGTCGGCGGCGAATTCACCTGTCTCCCATATGATCTTGAGTTCGAGATCACGCACACCGAGCGCATCGAGTTCAGCCCGAGCGCGCTGGGGGTCGTAGACGTATTCGCCGGTCTCGATCGCACCGTCCAGGATCCCCGGTACGACGCCGCGCGACGGCGTCGCCGCTCCCTGCATCACCTGATCGATGAGCGCGTTGCCGTTGATCGCATAGCTCAACGCTTTTCGGACGCGCGCGTCGGCGAGCGGATGCCCCTGCGGCTTGCGGAAGTTGTAGAACAGCTGGTTCAACCGAACCCCGTCGACGCGTTCCACCGTCACTCCCGCGAGCCCGGCCAGCTGGTCGGCCGCGTCCGGCGTGATCGCGTCGATGACGTCGACCTCCCCGCTGCGCAGCGAGACGACCCGGTTGGACTCGTCCGGAACGAAACGGATGTTCACCGATTCGACCGACGGCGCCGCGCCCCAGTACTTCGTGTTGCGGGCGAGCGAGTAGTTGCCGGTGCCGCGATCCGCCTCGGTCACGATGTACGGGCCGGTTCCGACGCCACCCTGCAGGTCTTCCGGAACGTTCTGAGCCGCAGGCGTGATGAGGATGTTCGACATCAAGTAGTCCAGCACCGGCACCGGTCGTTCGGTATCGAGCGTGAAGGTCGATTCGTCGATCTTGCCGACGGTCGGCCACTCGGGGAAGAAGCCGCCCACGAACGAACCACTCACCTGGCTGTACATCTTCAGTGCGGTGTCGACGTCCTCGACGCGCACCGGGCTGCCGTCGGAGTAGGTGACGCCCGGGCGCAGGTGGACGAGCCACTGCGTCGGGGCGACGAGCTCGAAGCTGTCCGCGAGAACGAGCTGCACCTTCAGCGACGTATCGATCGTCGTCAACGCCTCGCGCACCGCCCGCTGCACCGTCAGTGCCGCGTCGAACTGCAGGAGCTTGTTGTCGAGGCTGACCATCGAACGGTTCATCGCCAGGCTGACGGTGTCGGGACCGGGCTTGCCCGTAGGTGTTGCGCACGCGGTCAGTCCGCCGCCCAGGGACAGGCCCGCGCCGAGAATCAACCCGCCGCGAAACAGGTTCCGTCGCGAGAACGGTTGACTGACAAAGCTTTCGGTCATCGTTGACCCCTCGTGACTGTCACATCGAGATGTGGGCGTCGAATCGATGCCGCGCGGGCAGACTCGACGAAAGTGATCGTGGACACAACCCAGACTGTACACCGAATTGCTCGAAATACGCAGAAACTAATTCGGACTTGCGCAAATCGCGCAGTAGTGACATTGTGAGCTGAGTTACAAACGTTCGGGAGGCACGTGTGTGCCACCCGCGAAGTATTCGAACGCAGCAGTGTTATCGAAAGGTCGACGATGACCCAGGCATTTCGCGGAACGAAGGTGGGGAAATGACGCAGCTCACTGCCGCTCCCCCGAGCGTTCCCGCCGCCAAGTCCCGCAAGGACTCGGCGCTCCCGGCGTTCCTCACCGCGCCGACGGCACGGTACGTGGTGCGCCGGCTCGGACAGAGCCTTCTGACCATCTTCCTGACACTCACGACGGTGTTCGTGCTGATCCGTATGGCCCCGGGTGATCCGGCCTACTCTATGGCCGGCCCGCTCGCCACCACCGAGGATCTGGCACAGATTCGCACGAACCTGGGCTTGGACCAGTCGGTCTTCACCCAGTACCTGCTGTACCTGAAGGGTCTGTTCACCCTCGACCTCGGTACGTCGTACTCGTTCCAGGCACCTGCGCTCGACGTCGTCCTGCAACGCATTCCGTACACGGTCACGCTGGCATTCGCGGCGATCCTGCTGACCACCATCGTCTCGATTCCCCTGGGAATCTGGATGGCACGCCGGGCCGACACCCGCCGCGAACTCGGCGCCAACATCGTCACGATCGCGGGTCAGTCGATGCCCGACTTCTGGACCGGCTTGATGCTTCTCACGTTCTTCGCCGTCCTGGTGCCGGTGCTTCCGGCCGCCGGGTTCACGACATGGTCGAGCCTGCTTCTGCCCGCCCTCACCGTCGCGGTACTGCAGATCGCACTCATCTCCAGGATGGTCCGACGCGAGATGGTGAACGCCTACGCGTCGCCCTACGTCACCGTGGCTCGCTCGCGCGGCGTCTCCGAGCGCGAGATCACGTGGCGATACGCGCTCCGCAACTCGTCGATCCCCGTCGTCACCGCCTTGGGTACGCGCTTCGCGTCGATGCTCAACGGTGTCGTCGTCGTGGAGGTCGTGTTCGCGTGGCCCGGCGTCGGTTCCCTGGTCGTCCGCGCACTCGAAACACGCGACTACCCGCTGATCCAGGCAACGGTGCTGGTGACCGCGGTTCTCGCGGTGCTCGTACAGCTGGCGGTCGACCTCTGTTACCCACTCCTCGACCCCCGCGTCCGACTCGGGAAGGCAGCCAACTGATGACCGTCGTCGACACCCCGAAGACCTCCCGGCCCAGTGCCGTCACCGCCAAGGACTTCGCCACCGCAGGTGCCACGCGCCGCAGCCGCGACAGCCGCGTCAAGATCTGGGTCGGCACGCTCTGCGCCCTGGCGGTCATTCTGCCCGTCGCGCTGGCGCGGGTGCTTCCGCTCGCATCTCCCGACGCAACCGACCTCGCGAAGCGTCGGCTGCCACCATTGACCGACGGGCATCTGTTCGGCACGGACCAACTCGGTCGCGACCTTCTTTCCCGTGTCCTCTACGGCGGACAGGTGTCGCTCACCGTGGGCATCCTTGCCGTACTCGTCTCCGGCCTGATCGGGCTGATTCTCGGCTCGCTCGCAGGCTTCCTCGGCGGGTGGGTCGACACCGTCGTGTCCCGGCTGCTCGAAGCGCAGCTGTCGCTTCCGCTGTTGATGATGCTTCTGCTCGTCGTCGCACTGTTCGGTCCGTCGATCCCCGTCATCACGTTCGTCATCGCGATCGCGCAATGGCCCGAGATCGCCCGTCTGACGCGCTCTCTGGTGCTCGTCGAACGTGAGAAGCCGTACGTGGCCGCCGCGCGAGTACTGGGCCTCGGACGTGTCGCGATTCTGCTTCGCCACGTCGTGCCGAACATCTTCAAGCAGGCGTCGCTCGTCGTTCTTCTCCTCCTCGCCCAGGCCGTTCTGCTCGAGAGCGCACTGAGCTACCTCGGTGCCGGACCGCAGCGCCCGTTCGCGACGTGGGGACGCATCATCTCCGACGGCCAGGACTACATCACGACGTCGTGGTGGCTCGTCACCCTGCCGGGCCTCGTCATCGTGCTGCTCGTGGTCGGCGTCAACCTACTGGGCGACGGCCTGCGAGACCGCCCGGCCGGACTCGGCCGCTTCGGAATCTTCCCCCGCTTCAAGAAAGGCGCCTGACATGGGCACTCTGTTGAAGGTCGACGACCTCCAGATCGAACTCGTCACCGACAAGGGCGTCGTGCGCGCCGTCGACGGCGTTTCCTTCTGCATCGACGCCGGCGAAACCGTCACCATCATCGGCGAGTCGGGCTCGGGAAAGTCGACGACGGCCATGGGACTGCTCGGGCTCCTTCCGACGGATCTCGCGGTGCTCTCCGGATCGGTGACCTTCAAGGACACCGAAATCCTCGGTAAGACCAAGCAGCTCTGCAAGATTCGCGGCAAGCACATCGCACTGATCCCACAGGATCCGATGACGGCACTGTCGCCGGTCCACACCATCGGCAGCCAGCTCGCCGAAGCCGTCCGACACAGCGGTGTGTCCGGGAAGACGAAGCAGACGGCTCGGTGCATCGAACTTCTCGAGCAGGTGCGCATCCCGAATCCGTCGACGCAGCTGAAGAAGTATCCCCATCAGATGTCCGGCGGCATGCTGCAGCGCGTGCTGATCGCGAGCGCGTTGGCGTCGGGCCCCGAGCTGATCGTCGCCGACGAGCCGACCAGCGCCCTCGACGTCACCGTTCAGGCCAGCATTCTCGACCTGTTGTTGGAGCTACAGGAACGCACCGGCATCGGAATGCTCGTCATCACACACGATCTCGGCGTCGCGCGGCTCGTCTCCGATCGAATCTACGTCATGAAGAGCGGTGTGTTCGTCGAGAACGGCGCCGCCGAGGAACTCGTCGCATCGCCGCAGAATCCCTACACCAAGAAGCTGCTCGACGCGATTCCGCACCTGGGGTCGTGGGACGGATCGCCGGACCCCGCTCCCTACGGCACCGCACCGAGAGAGGTAGCAGTATGACCGCGCCACTGTTGTCCGTCGAAGATCTCGTCGTCGAGTACCCCGTCGGTGACGGTGTCTTCCGTGCCGTCGACTCGGTGAGCTTCTCCGTCGACAAGGGAAAGACGCTGGCCGTCGTCGGCGAATCGGGCTGCGGCAAGTCCACCATCGCCAAATCGATCGTCCGGTTGCTGACGCCGACGTCGGGAAAGATCGTCGTCGACGGCACCGACATTTCTCAGCTGTCGGAAAAGGCGTTGCGCCCGTTCCGGTCTCGCGTACAGATGGTGTTCCAGGACCCGTACGGCTCACTCGACCCTCATCTGACCGCGGTCGACATCGTCGGTGAGCCATTGCGACTGAAGGGCATTCGCAGCAAGTCCGAGCGAGCGAAGAAGGCCGCCAAGCTCATCGACCGCGTCGGATTGCCGAAGACCGCATTGAATCGTCGACCCGTCGAATTCTCGGGTGGTCAGCGTCAGCGCATCGGTATCGCGCGTGCGCTCGCCGCCGGACCGGAGATCCTCGTGTGCGACGAGGCCACGAGCGCACTGGACGTCTCGGTGCAGGCGCAGGTACTCGATCTGCTGCGCGAAATCCAGAGCGACACAGGCCTCACGTACGTGTTCATCTCGCACAACCTCGGTGTGGTGCGCGAGATCAGCGAGACCGTCGTCGTGATGTCGAAGGGCCGAATCGTCGAAGCAGGCGACACCGACGACGTCCTCGCCAGGCCGAAGGAGCCGTACACTCGTGCACTGCGCGCTGCGGCTCTGGACCCCGCCGCGATGCACGGAATCAAGCCGCGACACATCGTCTCGCGTCTCGCCCAGACCTCTGTAGGAGTAACAGCATGACTTCGCTCGACATCTCGCCCCTCGTTCTGGGAACGATGACGTTCGGCGACACCGTCGACGCGGACGGCGCAGCCCGGATGGTCGACGCCGCGCTCGATGCGGGCATCACCCACATCGATACCGCGAACGGGTATGCCGGAGGCGAATCGGAGCGCATCCTCGCCGGTCTTCTGGCGTCACGACGCGACCAGGTGACCGTCGCGACGAAGGCAGGGATGCCGAATCCCGATGCAGGCGACAACAGTCCGCTCTCCCCCGCCGGACTCCGCCTCAGCGTCGAGGCCAGCCTGACGCGACTGAACACCGACTACGTCGACTTGTTCTATCTGCATCAGCCCGATCGCGCGGCCGACCTCGCCGACACGCTCTCCACGGTCGCGGAGTTGGTGAAAGAAGGCAAGATTCGCGCGCTCGGTGTCTCGAACTTCGCGGCGTGGCAGATCGGCGAGATCAACCACGTCGCCGACGCAGTCGGTGCGCCGCGACCGATCGTCGCGCAGCAGCTGTACAACCTCCTCGCTCGCAGGATCGAAGAGGAGTACGCCGAGTTCGCGGAGGTCACCGGCCTCGTCACGATGGTCTACAACCCGCTCGGCGGGGGGTTGCTGACCGGAAAGCACTCGTTCGAAGCCGAACCGACCGACGGCCGGTTCGGCGATTCCCGACTCGCGGCCATGTACCGCGAACGGTACTGGAACACAGCAATTTTCGACGCGATCGCACAGCTGACGAAGATCGCGGAAGACGCGCGGATGCCGATGACCGAACTCGCGATGCGTTGGCTCGTGTCCAAGCCTGCGACGGGGCCGATTCTCCTCGGGGGCTCGAAGGTCGACCATCTCGTCGCCAACATCGCGGCGATCCGCAAGGGTCCACTCGACGACGACGTCGTCACCGCATGCGACGAGGTCGGTGCCGCGCTGCGCGGGCCGATGCCGAACTACAACCGCTGAAAGGCGCACCAGACATGACTGCACAGGAATTCGCCGCCCGCGTCCGAAACCGGGAGCGCATCCTCGGATACTGGTCCGTCATCGACAGCCCGGTCTCCACCGAATGGCTTGCCCACGTCGGCTGGGATTACATCGCCTTGGATCTCCAGCACGGACTGATCGGCTACTCGGGAATGCTCGCCGGACTCACCGCCATCGACGCGGCGAACGGGCCCGCCGGCATGATTCGCGTCGAGGCGAACGACGCGACGGCGATCGGCCGTGCGCTCGACGCGGGAGCCGCAGGTGTCATCGTCCCTCTGATCGACACCGCCGAGGACGCAGCCGCCGCGGTGTCGGCAGCTACCTACCCTCCGGCCGGAATCCGGTCGTACGGACCCATGCGTTCACAGCTGCGCATCGGTCCGACGCCGGCAGATGCGAACCGCGACACCGTCGTCTTGGCGATGATCGAGACGCCGCAGGGCTTGGAGAACGTCGAGAAGATCTGCGCGGTTCCAGGTCTGGACGGCGTCTACGTGGGGCCGTCGGACCTGCGCCTGGCAGTCGGTGGGGCATCTCCCAGCGATACCTCGGTCGACGAGGCCTTCGAGGCTGCACTCGTCCGCGTGCAGAAGGCCGCAGCTGCTGCCGGAATTGCCGCGGGCATTCACACACCGTCCGGTGATGTCGCGGCACGTCGGCTCGCCGAGGGATACACGCTCGCCACCGTCGCGTCGGATCTGACGCACCTGAAGGCGGTGTCGTCGGATCACCTGAAGGCCGCCCGAGGGTAGGCGCCGCCGGCACCCGTGCGCAGAAATGTAGAGCGGGCTCTACATTTCTGCGCACGACGGTCGCAATACACATCGCGCTCGGCTCCGAATACTGACTGTGGAACGACTCACGCACGCGAGGCACGGGATTACTTCCGTGCCTTCGGTGCGTTGTGGGACTGGGTTGTCGAAAGCCGACCCGGGCCTCTCGGTTCGGATTGTTGGCAGCATCACACCGTCGAAGGGTTGGCGCAGGCCATCTCGGTGGGCATGTTGTTAAGGGCTACGAAACATCGTTGACACATAGAGCGACCATGTAACAGATCCACGGGGCCGAGCGACTTCCTCCCCAGGACGCGAACAAAAGGAGACGATGTGACTTTGCAGATCGATTCACTCGATGTCAGCGCCGACGAGACCCCGTCGGGTGCAGGGGAGATCGAGAAGCTCCACGAGCAGGTAGTCGCACTCGACGCCGATATTCTCGGCGCGATCGAACGTCGCAGTGAACTTGTTCGACAGCTCGCCGCGAAGACCGCGAACGGCGCAGACGAGACCGGCTCCACCTTCGACGGTCTCGGAACCGACGGATCGGTCCTGAGGCGCATGCTGGCTCGGATCGCTTCGGTGGCAGGTTAAACCCCCGCTGCATCCCATCCCCCTCCTTCGTGCGCACATCAGCCCCGGAAGACATTCGACTGTCTTCCGGGGCTGAGTAGTTTCGGGACGCGCTCAGAGGGCGCGGAGTGCGCCTCCGTCGACGGCAACCGCCGACCCTGTGATGTACGACGCCGCAGGCGATGCGAGAAACGCCACCGTCCGTCCGAACTCCTCGGGATCACCGATTCGCCCCAGCGGGATCTGCGAGGCGGCCTCGCCGCTCACTTCGCCGCCGCGCGCGGTGTCGAACCGACCCGGAAGCACGCTGACGACGCGAATTCCACGCGGGCCCAATTCGTCGGCCATATCCTTTGCCGCCATCGCCAAACCGGGACGAAGACCGTTCGAGATTCCCAATCCGGTGATCGGACTTTTTGCCGAACTGGACAGGACGAGCACGATGGCACTGCCTTCGGTCATCGCAGCTGCTGCGCTGCGTACCAGTCGGACCGCCCCCAGAAAGACCGAATCGAAGTAGTTCTGCCAGTCGGCATCCGAGGAACCGAGAGCAGTACCGGGCGGTGGCCCTCCGACACTGACGACGAGGCCGTCGAGTTTGCCCCAGTGCGCGAGGGCCGAGTCGACGACCAAACCCGCCGTCGCGGGATGACCGTTGTCGGCAACCATTCCATGCACCGCGTTGGGCCGGTGAGTTCCGAGTTCCGAGACGGCGTCGTCCACCTTGTCCTGAGACCGGGACGTCACCGTCACCTTCGCTCCCTCGCGCAGCAGTTCGCGCGCACTGGCCAGACCCAGTCCTTCGGTTCCGCCCGTGACGACGAACGCCTTACCCGCCAGTCCCAAATCCATGAATTCTCCTCTTCGACGAACAACGGGAACGCGCCGTCGGCTCGTTCCCGTGGGTCCATCTTGCTACAGACTTGTCGCACCGCCGAATGCTGCGAAAAATTGCTTGCCCGAATTGCGATGAGTTTCTGGATGTGGTCCCGTCCATACGAGTGAGGGCAATCGCGGCTCTCACCCACACGATCACGTACTGAGGAGCTGTTCCCATGGCACGAATGCTGTTCGCCAACATGCCGGTCAAGGACGTCGCGGCGACGAGAAACTTCTTCTCGACACTGGGCTTCGAATTCAACGAGGTGTTCAGTGACGAAAACGCTGCTTCGATGGTGATCAGCGACCAGGCGACGGTGATGTTTCTCTCCGACGCCCGTTTCAAGGACTTCATCTCGGACGACATCGCCGACACCACTCGATCGCGTGAGGTGCTGATGTGCATCTCGGCCGACAGCCGGGACGAGGTCGATTCACTCGTCGATTCGGCCATCGCCGCCGGCGGTACCTCGTGGATGGAGGCACAGGACCACGGCTTCATGTACGGCCGCGCGTTCCGCGACCTGGACAATCACGTCTGGGAGGTCATGTGGATGGACCCCAGCGCGGTGCCGTCGGAGTAGGTGGTCAGGGCGCTGGGCTCGGTAGCGAGCCCAGCGCGCCGTCTATCGAAGACGCTCGGGCAACCCGAAACGCTCGAACAGAGTCAGATCGAAGAAACACGTGACGTGCGAGACCTTGCCGTCGGCGATGTCGACCACGTGCAGTTGGAACGGCACATGGGTTCCCGACGCGTCGCGCATGTAGAGCCCGTACGCCGGCTGCCCGTTGGCCGAGGTGGCGACCATCCGCATGTCGCCAGCGCCCTTGGCTGGGCAGTTTCCGCGAATGAGGGCGCCGATGTTCTCGCCACCCTGGTACCACCCGACGAACGGCGGCATCTCCCAGACGGCATCCTGCGTGAACAGCTCCACGAGTTGGGCGATGTCGTAGTTCTCGAAGCTGTCGACGTACTTCCTCAGTAGTTCCTGTGTCTGCGCCGACGATGGCTCGACGACGCCGTCTTCGGAGGGTGCGATCTCGTCGAGCTGGGCGCGCGCACGTTGCAGCAGGCTGTTGACGGCCGTCGTGGTCGTCGCGAGCGCCTCGGCTACCTCCGACGCTTTCCACTGGAGTACTTCGCGCATCAGTAGCGCGGCCCGTTGACGGGACGAAAGGTGTTGCAGTGCAGCGATGAACGCCAAGCGAATCGACTCGCGTCCGACGACGATCGATGCGGGGTCACCGGAGTCGCTCAAGTCGGAGTCCGCAATGGGTTCGAGCCACGGAATCTCGTGCCGTTCGACAAGGTCGTCGGTCGGATCGGAACTGGGCGCACCGAGCCCGGTGGGCAACGGCCGCTTCGACTTTCCCTCCAGCGCGGTGAGACACGTGTTGGTGGCGATCCGGTAGAGCCACGTCCGCATCGACGATCGGCCTTCGAACTTGCTGTAGCCGCGCCAGGCTCGGATGTAGGTCTCCTGCAGGAGATCTTCGGCATCGTGGATCGACCCCGTCATCCGGTAACAGTGCGCGAGCAGCTCGCGCCGGTACGGGTCGAACTGTGCAACGAACGCGTCACCCTCAGCAACCGTGGCCGTCATGCCTCAACACGATAGTGCTCGAGACCGACACGTGGGAGGAAAGATTTCGGGTTCCCTACGCTAGCCTTCGTCAGGTGACCGCGGCGAGCACCATCGACGAACTCGTCGACGACCTGTATCTGCAGCGAGGGCGAGCCTGGCAGGCGGCGCTCGTGACAGCTCAAAACTTTCTCGAGACCATCGCCGACGAGATTCTCGACAACGTCGACCGAGACCGTCTCAACGCCGGAACCGCACGTATCAAGGATCCCGCACGTGCCGCGGACAAACTGCGACGCAAGATCGCCGAGGGGCGTATTGCTCCGCCGACCGACGTCGACGATGTCGTCGACGCGCTCGGCGATCTGATCGGGATCAAGGTTCTGTGCAAGAGTCCCCGCGATCTTCACGCCTTCGTCGACGCGTTGGAGGCGGCGTGCCACGACCCCGATTGTTCCGTGCGATTCGCCAGAGAACCGATGGACTACGTCGAATTCCCCAAGCCGAACGGATATCGCGCCTATCACGCGATCTTGCTCGTGCGGGTAGCCACGCATCAGGGTGACCTCGACGTCAAGGTCGAGGTTCAGGTGAAGACGCGGCTGCAGGACGCGTGGGGCGAACTGACGCACGAGGACATGTACAAACCCGGTGAGCCGCTGAAAGCGTCGAAGAAGCATGTCGACCGCGCACGCCAGATGGCGGAACTTCTGCTGCAGGTCGATCTGATGGCCGACGAGCTTGCAGCACAACTGGATTCGCAAACGGCCGTCTCGAACGATCCGGTCGCCGAGCCGACGCTGGTGCCGAAGGATCCGGAGATCATCTCGGCGCGTGTGACGCGGACGGGCCCGAGGTACGCCCTCGCCGTCGGGCCCGACGGCAGGCGGGGACTCATTCCCGCTCGTTCGGTCAAGGCCGTCATCGGCGTCAAGGATCGCATCGCCGTCGACGACTATCTCGAGGTCGGCGACGAGGTGCGTGTCGTGGTCGAGGACTCCGAAGACGCCCTCTACTACCATCTTTCGTCGCAACCCCCGTCACGACGGTCACGCAGACGACGGAGACGGGCCGAGCAGGACGCCTGACCGGTCGTCAGATCACCTCGCGTTTGGCGGTCTTCTGTGTGGGCACGCGGCCGTCGAAGTACCGCAGAAGCGACTCGTCGTGCGCGTCCGGGTACCAGCCGGGAGCGATACGTGTCTTCGCCCGCCCGGTGGCCCGACGTTCGCTGCCGACCACCATCACCAGGAAACCGGCGATGACCGCAACCGAGGCGACCGCCACGATGGTGATCACGACGATCTGGAACAGATCCATCTACTTCCCCCGCCCTACGCACGCGCACGATCCTGTGCTCACCGAAGCGCCCCCGCCGACTCCCCATCGGCCCGAATTCTCCGCGCCATAGTGACACATCTTCGATGCGAGGGTGCCCGATCTGGACATCGAAGCACCGACCACCCCTTCCACCTGCGATTCTCAGGTTCGTCCTAGGTCCGTCCGGTAAACGCACTCTTTGTGACAGCCACCGAAGCACCCCAGCTCACGAAGGCCGAACCAGAACTTGTTTCGCCGCCCGTCGGTACGCCCGGACGCCTTCTCACCGCCGATCGCGTGGTGCCTGCTGCAGCGTTCGTGCTGCTCGCGCCGCTGTACGCGATGTTGTCGGTCATGGGACACCGCCAGTTGCGGACGTCCGGCTTCGATCTCGGCATCTTCGTTCAGCAGATCTCGTCGTACGCGGAACTGCATGCCCCGACGTCGAATCTGCTCGGTACCGGGTACAACACCCTCGGAGATCATTTCTCCCCCATCACTGCGCTGCTGGCGCCGGTTTATCGGGTCTTTCCGTCGGCCGAGACGCTGTTGGTCGCCCAGGCCGTGCTGTTCGCGGCTGCGGCAGTTCCCTTGACACGCTGGGCTGTCCGTGAATTCGGCGCCGTTGTCGGCGTCGTCGTGGCCGTCGCGTACGGGTTGTCGTGGGGCGTACAGGCTGCGTTGAATTTCGACTTCCACGAGATCGCGTTCGCGATGCCGTTGCTTGCCATGTCGATGGTGTCTCTCGGACAACGCAAGTGGCTGCCTGCGCTGCTGTGGGCGCTACCTCTCGTTTTCGTCAAGGAGGACATGGGTCTGACGGTCGCCGTCATCGGCGCCCTGGTGGCGTTCTGGACCGTGGGCCGCACCCGCCTGCTCGGCCTGCTGACCATCGTGTGGGGCCTCGGCTGGCTCGTTCTGGCCGTCAAGGTCATCATCCCGTTGCTGAGCAGCAACGACTCGTACGGCCAGGGTTCGAAGATGCCGCCGCTCGGATCGGGGATCGCCGACACGGCCCACGGCTTCGTCGACGGCGACTCCCGCGCCGCCACTGCGTTTCTTCTGTTGGCCGTGACCGCCTTCGCGGCGCTGCGATCGCCGCTGCTGCTCGTCGCCGTTCCCACCGTCGCGTGGCGGTTCCTGAGCGACAACTCCAACTTCTGGAAACCGATCTTCCACTACAACGCGATCCTGATGGTCGTCGTGTTCGCGGCACTCGTCGATGCTGTCGCTCGTAGTCGACGCCACGGACAACTCTCGTTGCGGGGTCAACGCACGATCTTCACTGCGGTCGCGGTCGTCGCACTCGTCGCGCTGCCGTTCCTACCGATGGCGCGCCTGGTCACTCCGGACGGCTGGCGGATCGACCCGCAGGCTGTCGAGACCGCCGAGGTCGCACGCATGATTCCCGACGACGAGACGATCGCCGCGTCGAACAACCTCGTTCCGCAGTTCGTCGCGACGCACGATGTCTCGGTGTTCCCACAGCGATCGACCGATACGACGACGCCCGACTGGATCGTCGTCAATCGCGCGGATCCCGCCGGATGGCCGACGGACGCGAAGGGCGATGCGGAAGCCGTCGACGCGGCGTTGGTGTCGGGTTACGTGGTCCGATCCGAAGCCCACGGCATCGAAGTTCTGCAGCGGGTACAGCCGTAGTCGCGGCCGAATCGAGATCACCGAGCCGGCCGACCTGCGGAACCGATTGTGACGTGCACCGAGGTCGACGAGAAAATGCCGGACAACACACAACGTTCCCAGACGCTGTGGCCGCCGGTTCAGCCCCTACACTGGATAGGTTGTTTTCGCAGTGGCGCTGGGTGAGACCAGCTACGACGGATACGGTAAGGCGGGACGAGACATCGACGCACGACGGGAAGCACAGGGGGCAACCAGGACGGTCGACCGTCCGAACAGCGACGTCGCGCCGGAGGCACCTGCGGCCACGCCTGCCAGAGCCGCCTCGAAGCGCTCGCCGTGGAACCGCAAGAACCCGTACCGAGCGACGGTGCTGGCCAACAGCGTCCTGTCCGGCCCCGAGTCCACCAAGGAAGTACGGCACTACGCGTTCGCGCTCGGTGACAGCGGCCTGAACTACGACGTCGGCGACGGCCTCGGTGTGAAGCCGGTCAACAATCCCGAACTGGTCGACGCGTTGATCGGCCGTGTGGGCGTGTCACCGGATACGACCGTCGCCGTGAAAGGCGCCGAACAACGACTCGACGAGTTGCTCACCCATTCGTACGAGATCGGCGTTCCGTCGATGGATCTCCTCGAAACGGTTGCCGAGCGCACCGGCGACGACGAGCTCTGCCATGTCCTGTCGACCGGAGACCGCGAAGCACTCGACGCGTGGACCTGGGGTAAGGACGTCCTCGACGTGCTCGCTCTCGACGACAAGCTGGCGCTCGAACCGGCGGAACTGCTCGGCCTCCTGCGACCGCTGCAGCACCGCGTGTACTCCATCTCGTCGTCGCCGCTCGCGCACGAAGGCACCGTGCATCTGACGGTGTCGAGTGTGCGCTACCGGTCGGCCGCGCGCGATCGCGGTGGTGTGTGTTCGACTTTCCTCGCGGACCGAGTGCCCGAGGGCGCAACGGTAGGGGTGTTCCTGTCGGCCAACAAGTCCTTCCGGCTTCCCACCGACGACGATGCATCCGTCATCATGGTCGGGCCCGGCACCGGCATCGCGCCCTTCCGCGCGTTTCTGCACGAACGACGTGCGCGTAACGCGTCGGGACGCAACTGGCTGTTCTTCGGCGACCAGCATCGCGGCAGCGACTACCTCTACGAGGACGAGCTGGACGGCTTCTCGCGCGACGGCGTGCTCACCAAGCTCGACCTCGCGTTCTCGCGCGATCAGAACGAGAAGATCTACGTCCAGCATCGGATGCGCGAGAGCGGCAAGGAACTGTACGCCTGGCTCGAAGAGGGCGGCTACTTCTATGTCTGCGGCGACGCGACGCGCATGGCCAAGGACGTCGACGCCGCGCTGCACGATGTCATCGTCGAGCACGGCGGGCGCACATCCGATCAGGCCGACGACTACGTGGCCGAACTCAAGCGTGACAAGCGCTACCTGCGCGACGTCTACTGAGTCCTCGTCACCCTGCACGCCATCGCGAGCGCCTCACGCTTTTTGTCGGACCCACCGGCTATCTTCACTTCTGCTGGACTTCGAGAGTGCACACGGTGATCGACGAAGGAGCGCATGTGGGTGCTGGACGTGAAGGCCGCGTCGGCGGGTTCGACGCGGGGTTCGACGCGGTCGTGGCGGACGCATGGCATCGATTCGAGAGCAATCTCGCGGTGCATGTCGCGACCATGCCGGAGGGCACCTACATCACCATCACATCGGCCCAGGCATCACATGGCCAACGTGGTCAGCGCCCGTACGTCGACGTAGTGGCGGTCGACGCCGAGCGCATGGTGTGCGTCGCGGCTCTCCCGTCCTACTTGTATCCGGAAGACCCGGACCGCGACGCGTGCGATCGCAGGCTGCACGGCCTCGGATGGTCCGAGCCCGGCCGGCCGATGGCCGACGGAACGATCATGGATTACACGCTCGACGGCCCACGAGACGAGGCCGACCTGCTCGCAACCGTCGCAATTGCCACGTTCCGTGAAGTCTGGAACGTCCCGCATCCGTCGTTTCTCAGCGCGTGGACGGTCGGCCCCGGCGAAGAAGGCAGCGGCCCGGTTGCGCTGACACACGTCACCGACGACGTCCGTCCTCGTGCAGCCACCACGCGATCCGTCACACCGTCGGTCGACTCGCTGCCGACCCCCCTTCGGTCGCTGCACACCTTCTGCGAGCTCGTCGGATCGATCGTGGACTCGGCGACCGTCAGATCGGTCTGCGGCACCGCCGATCTGCGCGAACTCCGCATTCTCGCCCGCGCTCATGCCCGCGAATGCGCAGAGCACGCCGACCGTTGCCGCACCGACGGATCCGAGATGTCCTCGCGGGTGTGGCGGCGCCAGGCCCGTTCGTGGTCGCACACTGCGGACAGCCTGCGGGTCGGTGGCAGCGCCACCTCGTCAGGGCCGGACAGTGCGGCGAAGTCCGCTGGCTCGTAGCACCTGACGTTCGACGCCCGCCCGCACCGCGGCTTCCGTACCCATGATCCGCACGTGTCGTCGGGCGCGGGTGATCGCGGTGTACAGCAGCTCTCGCGTCAGCAGCGACGACGCCTGAGCCGGGAGCATCACCGAGACGGTGTCGTACTGGCTTCCCTGGCTGCGGTGAATCGTCATCGCGTACACCGTCTGCACCGACGACAACACGTTCGGATGCACCAGTTGGGGCAGCGAACCCCGCTGGAAAGCTGCCATCAGCGAACCGTCGCCGACGTCGACCACCACTCCGGTATCACCGTTGTAGATCCGTGCCTCGTGATCGTTGGCCGTGACCAGCAGGGGCTGACCCGCATACCAGCGGGTGGGATCGAGAAAAGCGCCCGACGCCTCCCCCACCCATTCCATCGCCCGACGTGCCCAGTCCTGCACGCCGAACGGTCCCTGCCGATGCGCACACAGCAGTCGATGCGACTCCAGTCTCGTCAGCGCATCCGACGCGGCACCTGCACGCGCAGCGTCGGTGACCGCGGCTGCGGTGCTCAGGATGTCCGCGTGCAGGGCGTCCAGGTCCGTCGGCGCGTGGAACGACAACTGCTCGTGGCCGCTGTCGAGCAAGGTCATCACGTCGTCCGCCCGACCGTCGCGCACGGCGACGGCGAGCTCGGCGATGGCACCGCCGAACCGTCGCCCACGGCTCAGCCGGACCACGCCGCTGCTCAGGCGGTGTCGCTCGACCGGTGCCAGCGCTGCCTCGTTCGGGTCGTCCTGCGCGTCGAGGTCTCCGGCGATGACGTCGGCGAGCGCCGGATCCGTGGTTGCTCGCACGGGTCGCGCCACGAGATCGGCCAGCACAGCGCCTGCATCGACCGACGTCAGCTGATCGGGGTCGCCGACGAGGATCAACCGGGTATCGGCTCGGACGGCCTCGAGCAGTCGAGACATCATCGTCAGCGACACCATCGACGTCTCGTCGACGACGATGACGTCGTACGGCAACCGGTTCGACGCGTTGTGCCGAAATCGGCTCTTGCTTCCTCGTTGCCATCCGAGCAACCGGTGCAGGGTCATCGCGGTCAGGCCGTCGGGGAGCCCGAGCTCCGCCGACTGCTCGGTGACCGATTCCTGCAGACGAGCCGCGGCCTTACCGGTCGGCGCTGCGAGACCGATACGGATCGACGGGCCGAGCTGGCGCACGAACATCGCGAGGATTCGCGCGACGGTGTGTGTCTTGCCGGTTCCCGGACCACCGGCGATGACGGCTGTCCACTGTGTCGCCGCGAGCGCTGCGGCGATCCGCTGGCGATCCGGCGCTGGAGTCGGTGCACCTGTGGCGTCGACGAACAGCGAATCCAGTTGCGCGCGAATCACTTCGGCGTCCACGCGCGGCCGGGTGAGTCCTCTGCTGTCGAGCACGTGCCGGATGGTGCGCTCCTGCAGGAAGTACCGATCGAGGTAGAGCAGCTCACCTTCGTCCGTGTCGACCAACCGAAGTGGCCGCAGCGGACCCCGTTGTCCGCCGACGACGAGTGGACTCGCGCGCAGCGCGGCCAGCACGTCGGCCAACTCGGGCCACGGCAGGGCGTCGACATCGATGTCGGAATCCTCGTCGACCGGGATGTCGCGTAGCCGGTGCAGGTCGAGGCAGACCGAGCCGGATCGTACGGCGCGGACCGCGAGCGCCGTCGCGAACATGACGTCGTCGGACGATTCTCCCCCGAGTGCGCCGAGCCGCAGTGCGACATGGACATCCGCGGCCGCGAGCACGCCCGCTTCGTTGAACACACGCAGCCGGCCCTTGGCGCGCTGCACGAGTTGCGCGTCGATCATGATGGTTCGATTCCCGCCAATAGATCCGATACCGATGTCACGAGTTCGACGGGTGGGTTCCAGTCGAACACACCGCAACCCGCCGGGGTCTCGGGACCGACCATGCCCCGGACGAAGTGGTACTGAACACCGCCGAGATGCCGTGTGGGATCGTATCCGGGTTGGCGCCATCGCAGATACCGATGCAGCGCAACGGAATACAACAACGCCTGCAGCGGGTAGTGCGACCTCAGCATCTCCTGCGCCATGCGTTCGCGGGTGAAATGCATGACCGTCAGATCACCCCGCGACAGTCTGTTCGTCTTGTAGTCGACGACGACGTACCTCGGACCGGCGATGCGCAACACCGAGTCGATGCTTCCGGTGAGATATCCACGCAGCGGCGAGGATTCGAGGTGCTCGAGTTGCTCGGCGTACGAGGAGAGCGCATCGTCGGACGGCAGGTGTTCGCGCATCAGCGCAGCTATGCCGCGAAGGGTGACGATCCTCGTTACGGGGTCGTCGCCACCTGCCAGCGGAAGTTCGAAGTCCAACTCCGCCAGGTGGTCCGTCGGCGCGATGTCGGCGAGTGTGCCGAAGCCGAGCGGTGTACGCAGCACCGGCAGGAGCGCGTCGGCGAGCGCGCGCGGGTCGATGTCCGCGAGACGCTCGTCGACGGCCTCGGTGCATCTCGCCAGCACCTCGGCGTCCAGATCGACGGCCGACGTGTCGAGATGCTCGAGGATCTCGTGCACCAACGTGCCGAACGCCGCACCTGCAGGTAGTCCGTTCATCGGCGACGGTATTCCGTCCAGTGCGTCGTCGATCGGCGGCGCTTCCTCGGGTTCGTCGTCCTTGACGGGCGATTCCGGTTCGCTGGAGACACCCGGCGCGTCGTGCGCCGACGCCGTCAACGCCGAATACGACGTCCGACGCCACTGCATGTCGAGCGTGCGGCGGAATGTCGCTGCATCGAGTTCGATGCCGGCACCTGCCGACGTTGCCCGAATCGGTCGCGGCGACGCTCCCCGCGTGGCTTCGACCGAGATCAGTCCCCCTGCCGATCCGGCCCAGGATTCGAAGAGGTGTCCGACGGCGGCGTCGTCGGGCACCTTCGACTTCTCGTCCGGTTGAGCGATGCCGGGAACGCGCGCGAAGAGCAGCCGATGGAGCGGGGATGCCGATGTCGAAAACGACGGAGCCCACCACAGCACGACCTGACACTGTGCACGCGTCAACGCGACGTAGAGCAAGCGGAGCTCTTCCCCGGCTTCCTCTTTGTCCGACAAGAGTTTTCGCGCAGCATACCCGTGTCCGGTGCGCCCACCGACGTCCAGAACGCGGCGACCGTCGTCATCGTGCAGCAGCAGGGTGCTCGGGTAAGGATTCTTCGCCGCGTCCCAGGCGTACGGGATGTAGACGATCGGGAATTCCAACCCCTTGCTGGCGTGTACCGTCGCCAGTTGGACGGCGGCCGCGTCGCTGTCGAGCCGCCGACTGCGATCGGTGACGCTGCCCGACGCAGGATCCTCGATGCGGTCGGTGAGCCATCGCGTCAGCGCGCTCGGACCGAACGATTCTTCCACCGCCGCACGATTGAGCAGCTGCGCGACGTGTCGGAGATCGGTGAGATGGCGCTCCCCGGAACGTAATCCGAGCAGGCGCGCCTCGAGACGCGTCTCGGACGACAGCTTCTCGAACACGGCAGCGAACCCGGCCTGCGCGAACAGCATTCCGTATTCACGCAGGCTGGTACTGACGTCGGCCACCGCATCGTCGCCGCCCTCGTCGAGAGTCTTCGCGGTCCAACCCAGCAGCGGGGTCAGCGCGGCGAGACGCACCCGATCGGATCGATGCGGCTGCTCCAACGCTTGCAGGAACCACAGCCACTGCGTCGCACTCGGGGTCTCGAAGATGCTGGAGCCACCGGCGAGAACGGACGGCACTCCCGCCCGATCCAACGCGTCACGCACCATCGCGATCTGCCCGCGGTTTCGTGTGAGTACGGCGATGTCACCGGGTTCGACGGCGCGTCCCGACGCATTCAGCGTCAGTTGCGTCCCGGATTCGAGCAGGTCGACGATATCGGCGGCGACGTCGTCGGCGACGCGATCCCGCAGCACACCCACGACGGGAAAGCCCGCTCGGCCCAGCGGACCGGCCCCCGTTCTGGGCAAGTAGCGCACCCTCAGCGGCGGGGCGTCCGCCATTCGTGACCCGTCGTTGCTCGATCCGACGGGGTGGACGACGATGTCGTCGTGGCCGAGCGCGGCACCCGCGTACACGGTCTCGAGCGCCTGCAACAATCCGGAGTCGCTGCGCCAGTTGGTTTTCAATTCGAGATGTCGATCCGCGACGGCGACGGCGTCGAGGTAGCTGAGCACCTCGGCCCCGCGGAAGGCATAGATTGCCTGCTTGGGGTCACCGACCAGAAGCAGCGTCGACGTCCCGTGGAACGCGCGTCGCAAGATGTCCCACTGCAGCGGGTCAGTGTCCTGGAATTCGTCGACGAGGACGACTCGGAATCGCTCCCGCACTCGGGCACACGCGGACTCGCCGTGTTCGGGGTCCGTCAGTACGCCGTGGAGAAGGCCGAGCAAGTCGTCGAAATCGCGCACTCCGGCAGCCCGTTTGCGCCGCTGCACCTCCGCGCGAGCCTCTTCCGCGATCAGAACTCGATGCCCTGCCTCGGAATCCTCGCCCGGTTCGGGAACCAGCCGAGCTTGCCTGTCCCGTACTGCCTGCCGCGCCACTTGCCGCGCGTCGGCCGGTCCGATCGGCGGGTCGAATTCGGACCGGGCGTACCGCCGCAGATAGATGTCGTCGACCACCTCGGCGGTCAGGTCGTCGACGGCTTCGACCAATGTTGCCTCGGGCTCGCGCTCTCCGGCGATGCCGAGACCGTCGAGCATGCGTTGACAGAAGCTGTGTGTCGTCGCGATGGTGCCCGAGTCGAAGTCCGACAGCGCCCTGAGCAACCGGAGCCTACGTACGGAGACCTCGTGCTCCGACGCGTCCGCCAGAAAGCGAACGAGCGCATCCGCGTGCGTCGACGCCGACGGATCCTGCAGCGCTGCAGCCACTTCCGCGAAGCGATTGCGTGTCCGCTCGCGCAGTTCCTGCGTCGCCGCACGCGAGAAAGTCACGAGCAGCAACTGCGAGATGTCTGCGACGCCCTCCGCGACGTACCTGGTCGCGAGACCGACGATGGCATAGGTCTTGCCCGTTCCCGCGCTGGCCTCGAGCACCGTCGTGCCGGTGGGCAACGGTGCGAGCAGATCGAAGTCGTTCACGGCTGCCCCTCGGTCTCGGCGGCAAGAAGCGGACTCCACAGCTGACATGCGACCGTTCCGAACGCCGTCGTCTCGTCACCCCATCGCGGCAGGTCAGGACGGGGCGGTGAGTCGGAAACGGCCGTGAACGGGGCGCCGGCGTACACGTAGCCGATGCTCTTGTCGGTGACGTCGCCGAACTTGTCGTTCCAGGCTTTCTCGGCGGCATCCATCGCTTCGTCGTGAGAGGCACCGCGACAACGCCTCTCTGCGTACGCAGCCGACGCCGCAGGACCGACCGGCAATGGGCTCGCCAGTCCGGCGTCGCGGAGTCGAACGAGCCGTTCGAGTTGGTCCAGAGCATCCATCGGCGCGTCGATCGTCGACCGCCACGCTGCACGACGACCCGGTCCTCGGCCGGTGGTGACGGCCGTCCACCGCCGTGAGTCGTCCTGAACCTGCGCGGCGAGCACCCGCACCCACGCGGCGATGCGATGTTTCGCTGCCAGCCGCGAGTACGACGTCCTGGCAATCGTGCTGCCGTGAATTCCGGTGACGGTGCCGGTGATACGCCGCCCCGATTCGAGACGGATCGAGATGTCGAGAACGTCCGGATCACCACCGTGCACGTCTTCGGCGACCTCGACCAGCGCATCGACACCCCGCGTGATGTCCTGCAGCTGCGCCTCTCCGAGTGCGAACGGCGGCAGCGTTCCCCGACGCCACTCCGCAGCGCGGAAATCCTCGACCCGAGTTCCCGCCAGCCTCTCGGCCAACATCCGGTCGCCGATGTCCCACTTCTGCAGCCCGTCCAGCGCGACGGTCAGCGAGTCGGACACGTCGTCTTCGAGATCAGGCACTCGAATTCCGATGCGCTGCTTCAGAAATGCCGCGATCGGATGCTCGACGAAGGCGATGAGTTCGTTCAGATCGATGTCGTCGGATTGCCTCGGTGGCAGAGGAGCGTCAAGGAATGCCGGTGCGGGTACGGGTTCCTGCTCCGCTGCACGCGCGCCGTCCAGCGCTGCACGGTCGTAACTGAGGGGTGCGCGCGGGTCGAAGTTCCGCGCGTCGAACGGCTGCAGCGGGTGCCGACGCACCACGTCGGCGCCGGCCGTGGTCGAGACGACGTCGAGCAATTCGCTGAGCGGAATCGCGGGCGGCTTGACCATCCCGGTCACCGGGTCGGCGCCGGTGTAGAACAGCAACAACTTCTCTCCTGCCGACATCACCGCGTCGAGCAACAGTTGGCGGTCTTCGCTGCGAACGTCGCGTTCACCGGGAGCTGGATTGCGCGCCATGATGTCGTCGCCGTCGACGCCACCCGCGCGGGGAAATACCTCGTCGTCGAGACCGAGGAGCACGACGACCCGGTGCGGAACCGAGCGCATCGGCACCATCGTGCACACGGTCAGCTCTCCGGTACGGAAGTTGGCACGCGACGGTCGTCCGGCCAGCGCCCGCGTGAGCATCGCGCGCACATCGGCCAGCCGGAGTTCGGATTCGTCACCGTGCTGGGTCGCGTCGTGCAGTTCTCGAAGCGCTTGTGCCCGTTGCCATGACTGAGCACTGGTCGTGTCGGTGAGTAGGTCGAGCGCACGCACGAGAGCGGTTCGCCACCTCGCTGTCGCCTGCGGCCCCTGCAGATCCCGCACGACGACGGCGAGCCTGTCGACGAATTCCGCGAGTCTTCCGGCGAGATCGATGTCGTTGCCGTCCACGTCGTCCAGCGGAAGTGCGAGGTCGAGCCATTCGTGCGCGGTCTCGTCGGCGGCGACGCCGAGCAGCAGCCGGTCCATCGCGAAGTTGAAGGTGTTCTGACCGAAGTCGCCCAGTCCGTATCTCGTGCGTTGCCGCGAATTGATCCCCCACCGCGCACCGGATGCCTGCGTCCACTCACGTAGCCGTTCCAGGTCGTCGTCGGTGAACGAAAACCTCAGTCGCACAGGCTCGAAGGCCGCGAGGTCCAGCACCTGACTTGCCGTGACCCGGTCGACGGCAAGGTCGAGCAACGCCGCGACGACTGCCAGCAACGGGTTGGTCTGCCGCAGACCGCGGTCGGCGAGACGAACCCTCAATTCGTGTCCCGGATGTCCGAGCCCACGCTGTCCGAACGTAGCCCGCACCAGCGGCGCATAGGTCTCGACGTCGGGGCACATCACCAGAACGTCGCGTGGTTGCAACGTCGGATCCTCGTCGAACAGGCGCAGCAGGCATTCACGAAGTACTTCCACCTGTCTCGGTGCGCCGTGGCAGGCGTGTACCGCGATGGTGCCGTCCGGTTCCGCGGAACGGGTCGGTGTCCGGTCGTGTGCGATGTCGGACTGCACCCGCCCGAGCAGCGTCGCGCGCGTCGCGTCGTCCGGCACGACGGAATGATCGATCGCGACGTCGAGACTCGTGAGTCGCCCCTGCAGTTCGCGAACATCACGTGCAAGGCTCGACAGCAGGGGATGCGACACTGCGACGGCCGACCGGTCCTCGCGCCGACGACGCGGTCGGGGCGCCGCAGTCAGACCGTCCCACATCGCAGGGCTGGGATGCGGAATCCACATGTGGACGTCGCGTCGATCCGCCATCGCGGCGATCACCCGAAGCTGATCGGTGGTCAGGCGAGTGGGGCCGAAGAGCGAGATTCTTTCCGGCAAGTCCAGAAGCGACGGATCGGCAACGAGCGCAGCGCAACTGGGCTCCAACCGCTCCGCCGGACTCGGCGAACCGATCCGCGCTCGCACCGCCCGCCACAACTCTGCCTGCCAGAGAAGGTCCGGCGTCAGCGATGCACCCAGCCCGTCGGTGTCGACGCCTGCAGCCCAGTCGACGAGCATGGACGGCCGATCGGCGGCGTAGCTTCGGAACAGATCGGCCAGGTGCGCCGCGGTGGACCAACGCCGTCCCGCTCGCTCCTCGTCGACACCGTGGCCGAGATGGGCAGCCAGTACCGAACACCACGGCTGCCCCAGAGACTCGTCGACGAGTTGCAGAATCGTCCACAACATCCGGCCTCTGGCCCAGGGGTCCTGGTCTGCGTCGAGCCCGTCGACCGCAGCAAGAGCCTGGTCGACAAGTGATGCGGGCGAGGGAAATTGGATGTTGGCGGAGATTCCGTCCGCCTTGGACGAGCCGAGCGACATCGACAGCCGTTGCGTCAACCACCGCTCGACACCACGTGCAGGCACGGCGACGACCTCGGCGACGAAGGGATCGGCGAGCGGGGTGGACAGAACCTCGACCAGCCCGGAGGCGAGCGCGCTGGACCGTGCCGCGCGATGGACCTTCAGTACCAACGTCGTTCCCCGCTTTCCCGCTTCTCCCCGATCCGGCTACTTGACCCTACTCGAGGCACCGACATACTCTCGACGCGTTCAATCGCACTGCGCGTGCGTTTATCGCACCAACGCCGTCGGATTCGAGGACTACACCGATGATCGATACCGCCACCGCCGTCGCCGTCCAGCTGCTCTACGGTCGCCAGAGTCACGCGATCGATTCGGGGCGAGCGGCCGAGTGGGCCGCCACGTTCACCGGGGACGGCGTCTTCGATTCGCCCAGCTACCCCGAACCCGAGGTCGGTACCGCAGCGCTGACCGCATTCGCGCAACGGTTCTCCGACAGCGCAGCGGATGCCCAGGAGAGGCGTCGCCACGTCATCACGAACCTGGCGATCGATCGCGTGGCCGACGACGAACTGACCGTCGACTGCTACCTGCAGATCGTCGCGACTCCCCGCGGCGGTGACACGCGAATCGTTCGCCTCACCGCCGTGCACGATCGCGTCGTTCTCCGGGACGGCCGGTGGCTCATCGCGAACCGCACCGTGTCGCGCGACGACACTTGATATATCTGTTAACTAAATGCCACTGACTACAGTGGTCGGGTGACCGATTCCGCCGAACCCGATTTCTGGTCGTTCATCGAGACCGCCAACACCAAGCTCGCGTCCGAATACGGTTTCGAGCACCAGCTCGCCACCGAGGTACTGCTGACACTGAACCGCGCGTCGAACATCGTTACGTACGACCTCGAGGCATCCATCCATCGGCCGCGCGGCTGGTCCTGGTCGTCGTTCCGTCTGCTGTTCGTGACGTGGCTGGCCGGCCCGATCGAACCGAAACGCGCAGCCGAACTGACCGGCATGAGCCGTGCCGCGGTGTCGAATCTGTCGAAAACCCTCATCTCCGACGGCCTGCTCGCACGCACCCCGGACGAAACGGACGGCCGTTCGGTGCGTCTCGCACTCACCGAGGAGGGCCACGCCCGCATGGTCGAGTCCTTCGCCGACCAGAACGAACGCGAGAACGCTTGGGCGAGCGTGCTGACCGAGCCCGAGCAGCGCATTCTGGTGATGCTGCTGAACAAGCTGATCACCAACCGCAGCCAGTTCGATGTCCGAGGGCGCAACTGACGTCCTACGGGGTTGCGTGGGTCACGTCCAACTAGTTAATGTGTTTACTATCAGCTCTGGACACATCTAGGAGATTCCCGTGGCCTACTACCGGCAGCTCGGATCGGTACCGCCGAAGCGTCACACGCAGCATCGGACTCCCGACGGCGGTTTGTACTACGAGGAACTGATGGGCGAGGAGGGCTTCTCCTCCGATTCGTCGTTGCTTTATCACCGCTACATTCCGTCGGCGATCGTCGATGCGACGGTGTGGGAGTTGGCCGATCAGTCGACGACGCCGAACCACCCGCTCAAGCCGCGCCACCTGAAGCTGCACGATCTCTTCCCGCCGGAGGTCGTCGCGGAGACCGATGTGGTCACCGGCCGTCGTCTGATTCTCGGCAATGCCGACATCCGCATCTCGTACGTCGTCGCAGCGAAACCGTCGCCGCTGTATCGCAATTCGATCGGTGACGAGATGGTGTACGTCGAATCCGGCAGCGCCACGGTCGAAACCGTCTTCGGCGCACTGCAGGCACGTCAAGGCGACTACGTACTCATCCCCCGCGCGACGACGCACCGCTGGGTTCCCGACGGCGAGGTCCGCGCCTACGCGATGGAGGCGAACAGCCACATCGTGCCGCCGAAGCGCTACCTGTCGAAGTACGGCCAGCTTCTCGAGAACGCACCGTTCTGCGAACGCGACCTGCACGGGCCGAGCGAACCGCTGCTCGTCGAGGGCACCGACGTCGAGGTCCTCGTCAAGCACCGCGGCTCCACCGGCATCGTCGGCACCCGCTACGTCTACCCGAACCACCCGTTCGACGTCGTCGGCTGGGACGGCTGCCTGTACCCGTACACGTTCAACATTTCCGACTACGAGCCGATCACCGGTCGCGTGCACCAGCCGCCGCCTGCGCATCAGGCGTTCGAGGGCGACAATTTCGTCATCTGCAACTTCGTGCCACGCAAGGTCGACTACCACCCGTTGTCGATTCCGGTGCCGTACTACCACTCCAACGTCGATTCCGACGAGATCATGTTCTACGTCGGTGGTGACTACGAAGCCCGCAAGGGTTCGGGTATCGGACAGGGCTCGATCTCGATCCACCCCGGCGGCCATGCACACGGCCCGCAACCCGGCGCGTACGAACGCAGCATCGGCGTCGAGTTCTTCGACGAGCTCGCCGTCATGGTCGACACGTTCCGTCCGCTCGAACTCGGCGAAGGCGCGCTCGCCTGCGAGGACACCGCGTACGCATGGACGTGGGCCGGCAGGGGACCCGCGTCGTGATCCCCGCGAAATTCCAGGGCCTGTGCGACGACGCGGCCCTGTTCCCACCCGGCAATGCACCTCTGGGCGTCGCGGTGCCGCAGCACCTCGGCTACCGCGACGCGGCGTTTGCAGATCTCGTCGGACCGTTCGTCTTCCCGATCCCCCGGCTGGGAGAACTGACGTCGGTCCCGGCGCCGATGCACGTCTCGCTCACGGCGCCCGGGGGCCCGTCGAGCGTTGTCCCCGGAATCGAAGCGGCGCGGTCGATTCCGGGTGTATCCGTCGTTGCTGTCGAGGTGGCGATTCCCGACGGCACCGACCTGACTGCACTCGACGCCGTCGGTGACGACATCGACGTCTACGTCGAGATCCCCCGCGACGACCGTCGACCCGAGATCCTCGACGCGGTCGAACGCCGCGGCTACCGCGCGAAGTTTCGCACCGGAGGCATCACGGCCGATCTGTATCCGGGCGAAGCGGAACTGGCCGCCGCCTTCGCGGAGGCGTCGCGTCGCGGAATTCGGTTCAAAGCCACCGCAGGATTGCATCACGCGATCCGGAACACCGGCGCAGGCAGCGGTTTCGAGCAGCACGGCTATCTCAACGTGCTGCTGGCAGCGCAGGCCGCGGCAGGCGGCGCCGGGACGGACGAACTGAGCAGCATCCTCGCGATCCGCGATCCTGACGTCGTCGCGAAGGAAGTCGCTGCGATCGACACCGAACGAGTATTTCTGTCGTTCGGTACCTGCAGTATCCGAGAACCCCTCGACGACCTCGTCGCACTAGGACTCATCGACCCCACGTGAGCGCGAATGTATAGCCCTCTACGCATTTCTGCTCACGACTCCGAAGGAGCCTTCATGACACACATCGACATTTCCCCTGATTCCGAGTTCGGAATCGACAACCTCCCGTACGGCGTCTTCTCGACCGACGGAACCGACCCACGAGTCGGAATTCGGTACGGCGACAACGTCATCGACCTCGCTGTCGCCCTGGGCGACCACGTTTTCGCGAACCCGTCGCTCAATCCGTTCATGGCCCAGGGCCGCACCAGATGGGTCGAGGTTCGCGACGCGATCAGCGACGCCATCACCCATGATTCCGTTGCGGCCCAGGCAGTCCATCCCGTCGACGCGGTGACGATGCACATACCGATCGAGGTCGCCGACTACGTCGATTTCTACGCGTCGGAACATCATGCCAGCAACCTGGGTCGTCTGTTTCGGCCCGATTCGGATCCGTTGATGCCCAATTGGAAGCACCTCCCCGTCGGCTACCACGGCCGCTCCGGCACCGTCGTCGTGTCCGGAACGGACATCACGCGCCCGAACGGCCAGCGTAAAGCGCCCGACGAGGCGTCGCCGACCTTCGGTCCGAGCGCGCGCCTCGACATCGAGGCCGAGATGGGCTTCGTCGTCGGCGTCCCGTCGGATGCACCGATCACACCGGATCGGTTCGCGGAGCACGTGTTCGGCGCTGTGATCGTCAACGACTGGTCCGCACGCGACATCCAGGCGTGGGAATACGTTCCGCTTGGGCCGAACCTCGGAAAGAGCTTTGCGACGTCGATCTCGCCGTGGGTCGTGCCGTTGCTCGCGCTCGAAGCGGCTCGTGTCTCGACGCCTGTGCAGGATCCCGAGCCGCTCGAGTATCTGCGCGAAACACAGTCCTGGGCACTCGATATCGATCTGACGGTCACGTGGAACGGATACGACGTCGCGCACCCGCCGTACCGCGAGATGTACTGGTCCCCCGCCCAGATGCTCGCCCACGAAACCGTCAACGGCGCCACCTCACGCACGGGTGATCTGTTCGCGTCGGGCACCATCTCCGGTCCGGAGAAGAACCAACGCGGGGCATTCATCGAACTGACTTGGGGCGGAAAGGAACCGGTCTCACTCGGCGACGAGACCCGCACGTTCCTCGAGGACGGCGACGACGTCGTCATCGCCGCCAGCGCACCCGGACCGAACGGGCCCCGCATCGGCTTCGGTGACGTCCGAGGCTGTATCGTTCCGGCCTAACGCAACAACCGCCCCAACTGTGCCGCCGCGGCGACGACCGCTGCACCGAGGCGCTTCTCGTCGTCGATCTCGAAGACTGATGCGCCGAGGCTTGCCAACGCGTCGCCGCGGCGGCCCGGAATCACCGCTGACACACCACCTACCGACGGAATGACCTCACCCTGGGTGACCGCGTAGCCGACGGCGCGGGCCCGGGTCACTTCCTCGCGCTCGCCTTCCACGGCCGGCAACGATGCCAACATCGCCAAACCTGCCGAGCCTCGGTCGATCGGGTCCACCTGGCCGCCCTTGAACGCGACGTGTACCTTCGCTCCGCGCGGCTCGACGACCATCAATGCCCTTACCTCGCTACTGTTTTCGCGCACGACGAGGTGGACCGTCGCGCCGAGCTGATCGGCGAGTTCTTCGAGCACCGGGCGCGCCACGGTCCGCAAATCCTGCTCGACGGGTTCGGCGAGCGCGACGAGACCGGCGCCCAACGTGATTCGCTTGAAGTCGTCACGCCGACACAGATGGTGCGCTTCCAACGTCCGCACGAGTCGATGAGCGACCGTGCGATGCACCCCGATGCCGTCGGCGATCTCCGTGATCGAGAGACCGTTCGGTCGCTCGGCCAGCAATTCCAGAACGACGAGGCCGTGATGCAGCGTCTTGGACATGCCCGAGTCGAGCTGAACAGCCTCTCGACCTGGCTGAACGTGAGTCATGAGTCGCCCCTATTGACGTGTGTGAGGTGGACCACCTACAGTTCGATACGTATCGCACGCTGCGTGCGATTATCGCACACATCTCGGGACGTCGCAAGCCCTCCCCGACGGGACCGCACGACCGACCCGATCGAGACATCTGTTGCACGAGGAGAGAATTCATGACAGGCACCAATCCCGGACGCGTCGTCGACCGCACGATGACCGCGGTCTACCCCGAACTCGCGGGCAAGGTCACCGTCGTCACCGGCGCGGCACGCGGAATGGGCTCGGTGTTCGCCAAGGGCCTCGCGGCTCGCGGTGTGAACGTCGTCGGCGCCGACATCAACGACGCGCAGATGAAGGAAACAGCGGAGCAGCTGAACGGCGAGCTGGCCACCGACGCGCTCGTCTCCGAGCCGGGCAAGGTTGTCGGCGCCCGCATCGACGTCACCGTTGCCGAGGACCACGAAGCTCTTGCGCAGACGGCTCTGGCCGAGTTCGGTCGTATCGACTTCTGGATCAACAATGCAGGCATCTTCCCGTTCGCGCTGGCCGCCGACATCACGCCCGAGCAGATCAACGCGACGCTGAGCGTCAACGTCGAAGGAGTGCTGTTCGGCTCACAGGCCGCGGCCCGCCACATGGGCGAGGGCGGCGCCATCGTCAACATGTCCTCGGTGTCGGCTCTGCGCGTCCGTAAGGGTCGCGGCGCCTACTGCACATCCAAGGCAGCCGTCGCGCATCTGACGGAGTCGCTCGCCGTCGAGTTCGGCGACATCGGCATCCGCGTCAACTCCATCGCGCCGGGCTACATCGACACCGAGATGACGCGGTGGGTCCAGGAAGATCCCGAGGCCCTCGCGAAGGCTCTCGACGCGGTTCCGCTGCACCGCCTCGGTGCCCCGGAGGAAGTCTTCGGACCGCTTCTGTTCCTGCTGTCGGACAGCGCCCGCTACGTGACCGGGCACAGCATCGCCGTCGACGGTGGATCGCGCCATGTCTGATTCGACCGACATCGACTACGACGTCGTCGTCATCGGTGGTGGCGGTGCGGGGCTCGCGGCGGCCGTCACCGCCGCCGAGAACGGCGCGTCCGTGCTGCTGTTCGAGGCGATGAAGGAGCTCGGAGGCTCGACGGCCCTGTCCGCTGGATTGTTCACCGCAGCCGGAACGTCCGTCCAGCGCGAACTCGGCATCGAGGACAGCGCCGAGAAGTACTTCCAGCACTACATGGATCTGAACCAGTGGATGCTGGCTCCCGGACTGATCCGTACGTTCTGCGAGAACGCGGCCCCGACGCTCGAGTGGCTCATCGATCTCGGTGTCGAGATCCCGGCGAAGGTGTCCGGCAACGCGCACCAGCCGGGGCTCAGCCAGGCAGGTGTCGAGGACGTCTGGCGTGGGCACGTGCCGAAGGATCAGGGATACGGCCTCGTCCAGGTACTCGACGCCGCGCGACGACGGCACGGGATCGAGGTCGTTCTCGACACCCGGGTTCAGGCCTTGCTCACCGAGAACGGCCGCGTCGTCGGTGTGATCGCCGACGACGTCGAACTTCGAGCGGGTGCCGTGGTCGTCGCATCCGGAGGTTTCGCGCAGGATCCGACGTTCGTCGACAAGCACTACCCGGTTGCGAACAAAGCGGGCGAATCGTTGTTCGTGGTCGCGGCCGACGGCAGCCGCGGCGACCATCTGCGGTTCGCCGACGCGGTCGACGCGTCGATCACCGGGGACGGCTGGGGCCTCATGCTCCCGACGGTCTACTTCCAGCGGTACCACCACTGGCAGTCGGGCTTTCCGCCGAAGTCGCGCGTCTATGTCAACGCCGCCGGTCGACGGTTCATGGACGAGGACGCCTCGTATGCGGTTTCCACGGGAATCATCGATCATCAGGGTGGATCGGCGTGGATTGTCTTCGACGAGAACGCCCGCGTGAATCTGCCTGTCGGGTATGCCGATTGGGCCGCCGACCGCGTCGCCGAGGAAGCCGAGGCGGGACGGACCCTGCGCGCGGACTCGCTCGACGAGCTGGCCACGTTGATGCAGGTACCCGCACACACCCTGAAGGCCACGGTCGCGCGGTGGAACGAGAACTTGCCGAACGGTGAGGACCCGGATTTCCTACGCCATCGCACGTTGGCGAACAAGGGCAGTACGGCGGATCCGGACCCGATCGATCGAGGGCCCTTCTACGCCGCACGCATCCTTCCCGCCGAATTGGTCTGCACCCATGCCGGCCTCGAAATCGACCAGAACGCAGCCGTTCTCGACACCGACGGTGTTCCGATCCCCGGACTGTTCGCAGCCGGTGAGGCAGGGGCAGGCGTTCTCGGCCTTCGCTACGTCGGTGGCGGCAACGCCGTCGCGAACGCGCTGACGATGGGCCGCATCGCAGGCCGCACTGCAGCGCGCGTGAAGTCCACCGCAGCTGCTCTGCCGATCTGATCCCCGCACTCCCTACCCTTGACCCTTTGAGGAAGCAGTCATGACCACGAACGAGAGCGCCGTGCACCCCGAGCACAGCAACCACGCCGATGGGCCGACCACGGTGAAGCAATCCCCGTTGACGGTGATCCGCGCTGCAGTCGTCGGAACCGTCGTCGAGTACTACGACTTCGGCATCTACGGCTACATGGCCACCACGATCGCCGCACTGTTCTTCGTATCCGAGGATCCGACCGCAGCGTTGCTCGGTACGTTCGCGGCGTTCGCCGTCGCGTTCTTCCTGCGCGTGCCCGGCGGCATCTTCTTCGGACACATCGGTGACAAGTACGGCCGCAAGAACGCCCTGTCCTGGACGATCCTGCTGATGGTCATCGCCACCGCAGGTATCGGCCTGCTTCCCACCTACGTGACGCTCGGAGTGTGGGCGACGTCGGTGCTCGTGCTCTGCCGATGCCTGCAGGGCTTCGCGGCGGGTGGTGAGCTCGGCGGCGCGAACGCGTTCGTCTCCGAGTCCGCACCCACCCGTTGGCGTGCCACGCAGACGTCGATGGTCAATACCGGCACCTACCTCGGATCGCTGCTGGCGTCGCTGTGTGCGCTCGGACTGAACACGATCTTCACCGAAGAGCAGGTCCTCTCGTGGGCGTGGCGCATCCCGTTCCTGCTCAGTCTCGTCATCGGTGGCGTCGGCATCTGGATTCGGAGCAGGCTCGACGACACCCCGGAGTTCAAAGAGCTCGAGGACAAGGGCGAGACGAAGAAGCTGCCCATCTCGGAGCTCCTGAGCACGTCCGGCGGAAGCGTCGTGAAGATCATCTTCCTCGGTGCTCTCATCACGGGCGGCTACTACATCGCCTCGGTCTACGCGGCCACGTATCTGAAGACCGAGGGTGGCCAGAGCGCGCAGGCAGCGTTCCTGTCGACGTCGCTGGCTCTGGTGCTCGGTGTCATCACGCTCCCCATCGCCGGGTACATGGCCGACAGGTACGGTCGCAAGCCCGTGCTGTTCGGCGGCAGCCTCGCGTCGATCATCCTCGGCGTTCCGATGTTCATGATGATGGCGGGCGGAAGCCTGTGGCAGGCCGTCGTCGGCCAGTCGGTGTTGTTCATCGCGGTCTCGGTGGTCAACGGCGCGTCGTACGTCACCTACGTCGAGATGTTGAAGACGTCGGTTCGCTACAGCGGTCTCGCTCTGGGCAACAACACCACCAACATGCTGCTCGGTGGTACGGCTCCGTTCATCGCGACGTGGCTGATCTCGCTGACGGGCAACGCCCTCGCCCCGGCCGGCTACTTCGTCTTCTGCGCGCTGCTCACCTTCGTCGCGGTCTTCTTCGTGACCGAGACCAAGGGCACCGAGCTGAAGACGGGATAGAGCCATGAACTTCGACGGCACATCCATCGTCGTCACCGGTGCCGGCAGCGGTATGGGACGAGTCGAATCTTCGATGCTGGCCGCTCGTGGCGCCAAGGTGTGGGTCACCGACATCGCTGTCGAACCCGGGCTGTCCGTCGTCGACGAAATCGTCTCCGGCGGCGGACAGGCGGAGTTCTTCCAGCTCGACGTCACCGAACCCGCGTCGTGGACCGAACTCGCCTCCCGTATCGACTCAGCCGACGGCGATCTGCACGGCCTCGTCAACAACGCGGGCGTCAGCCACCGGTTCGGGATCGAGGACACCACGATCGAGGACTGGCGACGGGTCATGGACATCAACCTGTCCAGCGTCTTCTACGGCATGAAAGCTTGTGCGCCGCTTCTGAAGAGGGGCGACGGCGGCTCGATCGTCAACGTCTCGTCGATCGCGGGCATGGTCGGCTACTTCGCGGCCGGATACGGCGCCAGCAAGTGGGGTGTCCGCGGGCTGTCCAAGGTAGGCGCGCTCGAGTTCGCCGAACACGGGGTGCGCGTCAATTCCATTCACCCGGGACTCGTCGACACTCCCCTGCTGCATTCGGGGTCGTCCGATTTCGTCGACACGAGCCTGAAGTCGGTGCCCGCCGGACGCGTCGCCGACGCGTCGGAAATCGCCGAGTCGGTTGCGTTCCTGCTGTCCGACGCGTCCCGCTACATCACCGGAACAGAGATGGTCGTCGACGGCGGCCTGACCTCCGGCGGTATCTATCACCGCATCACCAGCGAGCTCTGACCCACCGGTCCGGCTCCTCACCCGTTCCGCATGACTTCCGGCGTTTACCTCTCTCGTAGCCGTATCCCCGCTCGACAATGTCGGGCAAGAAGGACCACGAGACGATGGGTGGCGACATGGACGTCGAGGTACTGGTGGCAGGAGCCGGGCCGATCGGCCTCACGGCCGCGATCGAGCTGCGCAGACGGGGCATAGGGTGCCGTGTGATCGACCCGCTGACGGAACCGCCGCAGTACGCAAAAGCCGTTGGCATTCAGCCTCGTACGCTCGAAGTGTTCGAGAACATCGGTGTGTTGCACGCCGTTCTCGACGCGGCCATCATGATGCGCGGGCAGATCATGTTCCAGAACGGCTCCGAGGTCGGACGCATCGAGCTTTCGTTGCCCGCGGACGTCCCCTACGGCTTCGCGATGCTCCCTCAGTACGAGACCGAGCGCATCCTGCGCGAACGGTTGGCCGAACTCGGCGGGACCGTCGAACGCGGAGTTGCCCTCGCGGGTTTCACGCAGGACGACGATGCCGTCACCGCGACGCTCAGCGACGGAACGTCCCAGCGCGTGCAGTATCTGATCGGCGGCGACGGCGCACACAGTGTCGTGCGCAAACAACTCGGCCTGACCTTCGAGGGCGACGCATTCGCCGAGGGCTACATGCTCGGCGACGTCGAGGTGGACTGGTCGTTGCCTTCCGGCTACGGCATTCGCATCTCGCACACCGCCGACGACGGATCCCAGGACGGCATCCTCGTCGCGATTCCGCTTCCGGGTCGACGCCGCTACCGCATGTCGATGCTCGTGCCTCCGGAACTCTCGGCACCCGACGCGGGAGCCGACGGCATTGCACACGGCTTCTCGGGCGGCGCCACACCCGAGCTACGACACATCCAAGCCGTCCTCGACCAGCTGTCCCCCGAACCGACGACCGCGTCGAACCTGCGCTGGTCGTCGGTGTTCCGCATCAGCCACCGCATCGTCGACGCCTACGGTCGTGGTCGAGTGTTCGTCGCAGGGGATGCCGCACACATCCATCCACCGACCGGCGCACAGGGTATGAACACCGGAATCCAGGATGCCCAGAACATCGCGTGGAAGGTCGCGCTGGCCGTCCGCGGCGTCGCATCGCCAGGACTGACCGACACCTACGACGCCGAACGCCGACCCGTCGGCGAAGAAGTGGTCGGTCGGACGGTACGTAGCGCGCGCGAGGGAATCGGGGCCGGTGAGACGTCGGTCGAGACGGCCATGCGCAGGCAGGCTCAATTGCTGATCTCCTACGCCGACAGCCCCCTGATCTCCGAGGCCGACGCGTCGGCGACGACGGTGCAGCCCGGCGAGCGTGCGCCCGACGCCCGCGGTCTCACCCGCGACATGGTGGCCTATCCCGTTCGGCTGTTCGAACTGTTCGGCGGGGTGAATCACACCCTGCTGCTCTATGCCGACGGGTCACCGGACGAGATGGAGGATCTCGCCGACGCCGCGACAGCCGCCGCGCACGGCTTGGTGGACGTCTATCTGCTGTCGTCGGGGCCGGTCGAGTCGGTGCTGACCGTCGTCGTCGACGCCGATGGCGAGTTCGCCAAGGCGTACGGCATCGACGGCCCCTCTGCCCTGGTCATTCGGCCGGACGGCTACCTCGGCCATCGTGAATCGCCTGCCACCGTCGAGGGCGTGGTCGCGCATTTGAAGAAGACGTTCGCCTGACGGGCGGCTGCGCCGCACGTGCGCGCGAATGTACAGCCGGCTGTACATTCGCACGCACGATGACTTTCAGGGTCGACGACGGTCGACCTCTCCGACCGTATTTCGACTTCGATCGGAGAACCATGGCTCTCGCACACGTCCTCGCAGTCGTGCCCGTCGCGGACCTCGACAAGGCGAATGCTTTCTACGAAGCGTTCTTCTCTCGACCTGCGGACAACAACCCGATGCCTACCCTCGTCGAGTGGCAGGTCATCGAGGGCGCCTGGGTGCAGGTGACCGTCGATCCCGTGCGTGCCGGCTCGTCGATGCTGAACTTCGCCGTCGACGATCTCGAGAAGCACATCGAAGAACTCGCGACGCGTGGAATCGTCGCTGCAGACATCGTCGACGCGAGCAAGGGCGTGCGACTGTCGGCGATCGAGGACCCCGACGGCAACGCCATCACCCTCATCGGCGGATTCCGAGTAAATTATTGAATCGTTGACTTTTACTGTCGCGCAACATCTTTCGAACATTCTTGTCGGTAGGTTCCGCTACCTTCCCGCGCATGACTACACAGCGGGAGTACGACGAGCACGATTACGACTACGAGCACTGCGACCGCGTCCGGCGCGCGGCAACTGGAATCGCGATGGCCGCCACGTCGATCGACGAGGCATTCAGCGACATCGGGCAGGCCATGTTTCGGTTCGATCCCGACCGATGTGGAGCCTCCCCACACGGTGCTGCAGAGCTTCGCAGAGACGGTCGCGCACCTCGTGCAGGTGGCAGTGGCGACGGCCGTACTCTGGATACAGCAGGTCTTCGACGACAACCGCAAGATTGCGCGCCGACTGACGGGTGGCCCTCCGCCGTTCGTATGGGGCAAGCCGACCGTCGTCGACACCTTCACGATCTCCCGCCGTAGGTGATGCCTTGGCCCGGGCGCTGGGGGTGGCGTTCGGGCCTAGGGGTAACCTCCAGTAAGTGATGCCCTTCCTGACCAGTCGACGCTACGTCGACCTCCGTTTGCAGGCGAGCGCTATCTGTCGGTGACCGATTCGACTCGGCACCTTCTTCTCTGATTCGGGGACTCTTCCTCGTTTTCTCTTTCTCGAAAGGCATGTTCATGTCTGCGCCCCGCGCTACCCGTCCATCTCGCGTGCCCGCATGGGCGAAGTCCTTCGGACCTCAGATCGTCGCCGGCCTCGTGCTCGGTGTGGTCATCGGCCTCATTGCTCGGTCGATGCCCGACGCCGCCGACGGCAACGAGAACTGGCTCGTCGGCACCGTCGCGACCATCGGCTCCAGTTACGTGAAGCTGCTCACGGTCGCCGTCGTACCTCTGGTCTTCACTGCGATCGTCAGCTCCATTGCAAATCTTCGTCAGGTCGCCAACGCTGCCCGGCTGGCCGTGCAGACACTTCTGTGGTTCGCGATCACCGCGTTCATCGCAGTGATCATCGGCATCGTGATCGGCCTCGTCGCGCAACCCGGTTCACGCACCGGCGTCGAGATGTCGTCGGCCAAGGATCCGAGCAGTGTCGGCTCGTGGTGGTCGTTTCTGACCGGGCTCGTACCGAACAACTTCTTCGCTCTGGGCTCGAAGACGTCCGTGACGACCACGGCTGCCGGTGACGGATTCGCCAGCACCGCAACGTCTTCCTTGAGCTTCAACATCCTTCAGTTGCTCGTCATTGCCGCTGCGATCGGAATTGCCGCACTCAAGATCGGCGAGAAGGCCGAACCGTTCCTGACCTTCAACGCATCGCTGCTCGCGATCGTGCAGAAGGTTCTGTGGTGGATCATCCGCCTCGCACCGATCGGCACCGCTGCACTGATCGCCAACGCCGTCGCAACCTACGGATGGGACGCGATCGGTTCGCTCGGCGTCTTCACGGTGTCGATCTATGTCGGGCTCGCAATCGTGTTCTTCGTCGTGTACCCGATCATCGTTCGTGCTCACGGCCTTTCGGTTCGTCAGTTCTTCTCCGGCGTATGGCCTGCCACACAGCTCGGGTTCGTCTCGCGCTCGTCGATCGGCACGCTGCCGCTCACCGAACGCGTCACCGAGCGCAACCTGGGCGTGCCCCGTGAGTACGCGTCGTTCGCCGTGCCGCTGGGAGCCACGACGAAGATGGATGGTTGCGCCGCAATCTATCCCGCGATCGCTGCCATCTTCGTCGCTCAGTTCTACGGCGTCGGACTGACGTTCACGGACTACCTGTTGATCATCGTCGTGTCCGTGATCGGTTCCGCCGCAACGGCAGGCACCACCGGCGCCACCGTCATGTTGACCCTGACGTTGTCGACGCTCGGACTTCCGCTCGCCGGTGTCGGACTGCTCCTCGCTGTCGAGCCGATCGTCGACATGGGCCGCACGGCCGTCAACGTCACCGGCCAGGCGCTCGTTCCGGCCATCGTCGCCAAGCGCGAGGGCATCCTCGACCTGGATCGGTACAACGCCCCACGCAACGGCGACCCGTTCGCGGACGACGACGCAACCGCGACGGACGTCGAATTGGCAAGGTAGTCAACTTCTCTCGACGGACATCGATGGGCCGTGGCAGCCGGTAGACGGTTGCCACGGCCCATCGATGTGTGACGGCACGAGCGACCCGATTACTCTCGACGTCATGGGATCAAAAGGACCGGCAAGTCGAGGACAGAAGCGCGCAGCCAAGATCAAGGCACGACAACGACGTCAGCAGTCGTCGTCGACGCGCACACCGGCCCTGCCGTCCGCCGTCCTCGACGATTTCGCTGTGTGGCTCGACGAAGGTGAGATGGCGGAACACGCCGATCGAATCGTCTCCCTCGTGCGAACCACGCTCGGCCAGATGCTTCGAGCGAACCCCGGGTTCTCCCCCACCGCGTGGACGCCGAACGACGCGCACTTCCTCGTCGACGCCGCCACCCGCATCGAGGATTCCGATCCCGACAACGGCCCCGCAGCGGCATCCAACATGATTCTGACCGTCCTCGAGTTCCTGACCTACCTCGACGAGTCGGACGGGTGGAGCGGGTCGGACGACGACTTCGCGCACGTCATGGAAGACCTCACCGACTTCATCGACAACGATCCCGACATCCTCGCCCCGGAGGACATCGAGCTTCCCGACGTCTCCGAGGACGACGAATCGACCGCATTGTCCGCTCTCCCGTTGATTGCAGGCCTCGACGAGATCGTCGACCGAGTCGGGCCCGGGCTGTCGATGATGGACGTTCCCGAACTGGCAACGGCGCTGAGCGACTCGAACGAGAACACCGAGCTCGTGGACCTCACCGCTCTCGATCGATGGGCCGTAGCCTTCGCATCGGACGTTCTGGCGGTCGACGGTGAGACCGTCGTTCCGGGACCTGCTGTCGACGGATTACGCTCCCGGTCGCTGGGCACCCTCCGCGACCTGCTCACCCACCACATCCGACATCAGCTGACGTCGAGCGAGGACGACGTTTCGATGGGTCTCGCCAACACCTTCGCCGTGCAGACGTTGCTGGCTGCGATGACCGACGACCTCCCTCTCGACAACGCCGACGAGGACTACGAGGGGCTCGAGGACGAGGATCTCCGCACCGCACAGCTGATCGACTACCGGGTGCGTTCGCTGCAGGAGCAGAAAGTCCTCGCTCGAGAGGACGATTCGCTCGAGGTCCCGAAGGCCCTCCGGCGTGCAGTTCTCGCGGGCGTCGAACTCGCCGAGCCGTTCGGGGAGGACGACCTTCGGAAAGAGTTCTGATCGGTCTGTAACGAGACGGGCGCGTCGACCGACATGGTGCTCGGAATTCGGCGATGTCAGTCGTGAAGCAGCCCGCGGCCGCCGGATTCCTGCTCGGAGCCCCTCGGTCAGGTCTGTCGATCCGCGGTGCTCGTGCGCCGTATCCACAGCCCGATTCCCGAGGACTCCGTCATGACCGATCCATTTTCCCAGCCCTATGTCTTTCCCGGTGCCGAGCGCCCGAAGACTCCACGACCACGTTTCGGCAAGATCATCGGATGGGTCGCGCTCGTGCTCGGCGTCCTGTTCGTGCTGACCTCTCTTGTCGATTTCTCCCTCGCCGGCCTCGTCGTCGGACTGTGTGCGGCAGCTGCAGGCGGCTTGTACTTGTTCGTCGCGCCCTCGCGCGGCCGACTGATCTGGGCGACGCCGGCCGTCGCTCTCCTTCCGGCGTTGGTGGCACTCGGTATCACCGCTCCGACGCCGGAGCCGGAGGAAGCTCCCGCCGCCGCAGCGTTCGCCGCACCCGCGATCGCCGACGTCTCGACGACGACGGCACGTCCGACGACGACAGCCCCCACCACGACATCGATTGCTCCCACGACGACCACGGTTGTCCCGACGACCGTCGCGCCGGCACCGGAGACCGTGACCGTCTATGCACCTCCCCCGACGACGACCCAGGCGTACGTCCCTGCGCCCGCTCCCGCGCCGGTCTACATGGCCGAGTCGGAGCCGGAGCCCGTCTACGTCCCGCCTGCGCCGGTGGTCGCCGAGGCGCCGTCGAACGTCTACTACGCCAACTGCTCGGCGGTCCGCGCCGCAGGCGCCGCGCCGATCTACCGGGGTGAGGCTGGCTACAGCTCCAAGCTCGACCGCGACGGCGACGGCGTGGCCTGCGAGAACTGAGTGCGCCTGCGGCACCCGTGCGCGAAAAGTTGCCCCCTGCACCGACTTTCCGCGCACGGGTGGCGCAGCCGCCGTTTCTGTCGGACCCCGTCGCTACTGTCTTTGTCGACGGGCGGATCCAGTCGCCCATCGACGGGAGGGCACCCACATGAACGACCGACTTCAAAGTTCCATCGACGACGCGTGGGCCTCGTACACCGACGAATTGTCTGCGTTCGTCGTCGGCATGCGCTCGCGCGAGGGCTTGGACATCACCGCGGAGTCGGGACTCGACCGCGGTGACGGCGATTCACCGTGGGTGCGTGTGCAGTGCATGGTCGACGGCATTCTGGAGTCGGCCGCAGTTCTCGCGGGTCACCTGTACGACGGCGTCGACCCCGCTATCGGAAACGACGATCGTATCGTCGAACTGGGCTGGGCGACTCCGGGCGAGCGAAGCACGTACGGCACGTTGATCAGCAGGACCATGAGTCGACGCACCGACGAGGCCGCGGAACTCGCGCACCTGATCGTGCGACTGTTCCGTGAGGTGTGGTCGGTGCCCCACCCTGCGTTTCTGTCCGCCGACGCGGTCACACGCGACGACCGCCAGTTCCGCACCGCGACCGATCGACGACTGCCGGACACCACAGCGGTCCATCCGTTGGACATCGATCATCTTCGAGCATTGATTCTCGACAGCGTCACGAGTGCACCCGGGATCGCGGTCGCCAGAGAAGACAACGGCGACATCCGCGTCGACGGTTTCGCGATGCCCGTGCACGTGTGCTTCGGCCCGGACGCGAATTCCGTTCGGCTGCACGCCCCTTTGGTCAGCGGTGTCGTCATGTCGACCGCGCTGTCTCGTCGGTTGTCCTGGCTCAACACGCGGTGGCGTCACATCACGTTCGTCGTGGCGGGCGACCAGTTGTTCGCCGACACCGCGATCGTGACCAACTCCTACGTGCCCCGTCACCTCACGTCGATGCTGTATCACCTCGGCATGTTCGTCGACTCGATCGACGCCGCATTCGCAGCAGAACTGGGCGGTTCCGTCTACGACCCCACGCATCGCCACCCCGAGCCGGAACCACACGTGACGTGGTCCGACGACAGCGGCACACTCGGAACCTTGCGCGCTGCATGCGAATTGACGCGCGGACCGGTCGACGCCGCCACAGTCGAAGCCATGTGCCGCAAGCAAGACATCGGCGAGCTCACGGAGCGGGCCGAGTTCTCCGCTCAACGGTTCCGTGACCACGCCCACCGACTCGGCGACGAGCGTCGAATCCGCGCGGCCGTCATGTGCGACGCCTTCGCCGTCAGCTGGACGTACGTCGCGGAGAGTCTGGGGCGCGCGTTCCATCGGGCACCGACTCCGCCGAAGACACAACAGATCTCGTTGTTCGACCAACTCGAGGAACCAGCTCTGTTCGATCTCTGAGTCCGATAACTCATGGGTGCGCTAAGCTCGGCCGGGTGGAGACACCGCAGACCGCAGGCAGGTCGCTGACCGATTACCCCAGGCCGTCCGTGGCCGTCGACGTCGCAGTACTGACGGTGCACGACGGCGTTCTGAAGGTTGTCGTCGTACCGTCTCCGCGCGGCGACGCGCTCCCCGGAACGTTTCTGCACCCCGGGGAACGACTCGCCGACGCGGCCGATCGAGCCTTGCGCACCAAGGCCGGGCTCGGTGGTCTGGAATTTCATCAGATCGGAATGTTCGATGCGCCCGACCGTGACGAGCGCGGATGGGTGCTGTCGATGGCACACGGAGCCACGATCGCGGTCGACGCGCTGACGAGTTCCATCGACCTCGTCGACATCGAGCACGGTTCTGCGACAAAGCCTTTGGCGTTCGACCACGGAGAGATGGTGACGTTGTCGGTGAACGACCTTCGCCGTCGGTACGCGTCGAGAATAGATCCCGGCCGCCTACTCGGAGAGACGTTCACGTTGCTCGAGCTACGACGGTTGTACGAGGTTGTGTTCGACACCGAAATCCCCAAGGACACTTTCCGCCGTCATGTCACGAGCGCTCTGGAAGGAACGGGGACCACGTCCATCGCAGGCGGCGGTCGCCCGGCCGAGCTGTATCGGCGGAGAGCGGCTGCGGTGCTACCTGAGTCGGCGTCCGTACTCTTTCGGCATCAGGTCGGCAACTAGCTCAGAAGCCGAGCCGTCAGTGTCGCGATCCGTTCGGTGAACGCGACCAGAGTTATTATCTCCACGTTCGTGGACGCACTCGTGACAGCCGCTACCTGTTGCGTCACCGCGTCGTCTACGGGCCAGCCGTAGGATCCGCCCGAAATGAGCGGGAACGCGATCGTTCTCGCTCCGACGGAGTCGGCAGCAGCCAAACTTCGCAGGTACGCCGATCGGAGGATCGCAGAACGATCCTCGTGAGCGGAATAGCGCGGTCCCACCGTATGGATCACCCACTTCGCGGGCAGTCGTCCCGCTGTCGTGACGACGGCTGCCCCCGCTGCGAGACCGTTCGGAAGGCTCGTGTTCCGCAGCGTCCTACATTCGGCGAGGATCACGGGGCCGCCGGCGCGGTGGATGGCGCCGTCGACTCCCCCGCCGCCGAGCAGAGTGGAGTTGGCAGCGTTGACGATCGCGTCGACGCGCACGGTGGTGATGTCGCCGCGAACGACGTCGATGACGGTCATGCCCGTCCTCCCGTGATGTCGGCAGCGAGAGCGACGAGGTCCTCGCCGGTCAGGCTGGGGTACCCGTGCAGCATCGAGCGCCACTTCGTCGGCACGGCGGACGCTCCCCACCGAGCGCCGAGCAGTCCACCCGCGATGGCTGCGGTGGTGTCGGTGTCACCGCCCGCCAGGACGCACGATTCGAGGGCGCGCACGAGATGTTCGGGGCCGTCCGACTCGGCGCGCGTGATGGCACTCCATGCTGTCTGCAGCGCATGCACGACCCAGCCGTTCTGCGCGAAGTCCGACGGGTCGCCGGCCTCCGCCTCGTCGAGCAACGCCCTCCACGTGTCCGCTGCGTTGCCTGCCGTGTCCAACCACAGCCTGGGGCCGTCGAAGTTTCCGTGCAGGACAGCGTGCCGAATTGCGTAAGACCACAGCGCGCAGGCCTCACCGGCCTGCGGATCGGAATGCGTGAGCGCACTGACCGCCTGAGCGGCCGCGACGCACCGGTCGGCGTCGTCCAGGAACGCCAGCGCGACGGGCGCGGTGCGCATCAGCGAACCGTTCCCACCGGTCCGGCCGGTCAGTGCCGCGGCCCGTGCAGTCATCTCGGCCGCCGTGGTGCTGCGATGACCGAGGACCTTCCGTGTCTGGGTTCCGACGTCGACCGGGTCGGTGTCGTACCACGCTACGAAGTTCGCAACGATCGCGTCGAGACCTTTCACGGACGAGACGTCCTCGTCCCGGGCCGCGAGCGCTACCGCCGCGGCCATCGACGTGTCGTCGGTCCACTCACCGGGTGCCCAATCGAACGTTCCACCGCCGATCATGTCGACGGCCGTGCCGGGCGCTGGATACGTGAATTCGTACCCTGCTCCGAGCGCGTCGCCGGCCGCCGTCCCCAGGAGTACACCTGCCGCGCGGTCGTTCTGCTCCATGGTCAGCGCCATACCGATCTCCTTAGCTCGTTTCTGCGCTTAACTTAGCGCATATTTGCTCGAAGCGTCAACCGGCCTGCGATTCCACCCGAACTTCGAAATTCGAGCACCTCCGCAACCCCGATTCGCGAAAAATATTTCTCTGTTACCCCTGGTCACACACATGGCGTGAAATCCATCTCCGATCCGGCTTCCGTTTGCTGATACTTCGAGTTACATTAAGTACAAGTTCGCACCACACAGGAGGAAGCGATGACACTGACGTCAGAAGACGGCACGATCTCTATCGATCCCGACGCGGAGACCGAGAAGTACAACGAGACTCTGCGCCTTCTGTCCGAGGGATCGGTGCACAAGCACTTCGACCCTTACGTCGACATCGACTGGGAATCCCCCAAGTTCTCCGTCCCGGAGAACGATCGCCGGTGGATCCTGCCCACCAAGACCGACCCGATCGGTAGCCACCCGTGGTACCAGGCCCTGCCGGAAGACCAGCAGATCAAGATCGGCATGTGGCGCCAGGCCAATGTCGCGAAGGTCGGGCTGCAGTTCGAAAACATCCTCATCCGAGGGATGATGCAGTACGTCTTCTCGCTGCCCAACGGATCCGCAGAGGCGCGCTACTGCACTCACGAGTCCATCGAAGAGTGCAACCACACCTTGATGTTCCAGGAGATGGTCAATCGCGTCGATCGCGATGCGCCCGGCATGAGTCGTCCGATGAAGATGTTGTCGCCGATCATTCCGCTGTTCGCGTCGATCGCACCGGAACTCTTCTTCGTCGGCGTCCTCGCGGGCGAGGAGCCCATCGACCACATTCAGAAGTCCGTTCTGCGTTCGGGTGAGGAAATCCACCCGATCATGGAAAGCGTCATGGCCATTCACGTGGCAGAGGAAGCACGACACATCTCGTTCGCGCACCAGCTTCTCCGTCGTCGGGTTCCCAAGATGTCGAAGGTCGGCCGGTTCTTCCTGTCGCTCGCCTTCCCGATCGTGATGCGCGTGCTGTGCGACGCGATCGTGATTCCGCCGAAGCGGTTCTGGAAGAAGTTCGCGATTCCTCAGTACGTGAAGAAGGACCTCTTCTGGGAATCCGAAGAGGCGCAGCACACGCTGCAGGACTACTTCGGCGACGTACGCATGTTGGCCACCGAAACCGGCATGATGAGCCGCCCCGCGAAGCTGATGTGGAAGGCGTGTGGCATCGACGGCAAGGCCTCGCGTTACCGTAGCGAGCCTGACCGTAGCTCCAACCAGTTCGCCGCCTGATCCCCCGTCACTCCAGCGCCAGTTATCTCCACAGCAGCGCCTGCCGTCAGGAATCACCATGCCCCACGTTGTCACTCAATCGTGTTGCAGCGACGCATCGTGCGTCTACGCATGCCCCGTCAACTGCATCCATCCGACACCGGACGAGCCCGATTTCCTGACGGCAGAGATGCTGCACATCGACCCCACGTCGTGCGTCGATTGCGGCGCCTGCGTGTCGGCGTGCCCGGTCGACGCGATCGTTCCGAAGTCCAAGTTGACCGACGAGCAACTGCCGTTCCTGACGATCAACTCGGACTTCTACAAGCAGGAACGTCCCACGCGACCTCTCCTCGCGCCGGTGTCTCCGGCACCGGCCGTCACCAGGGACAGGCAACCGCTCCGAGTCGCGATCGTCGGGTCCGGTCCGTCCGCGATGTACGCCGCCGACGAACTGCTCACGCAGCCTGGCGTGAAGGTCGACGTCTACGATCGACTTCCGCAGCCGCACGGTTTGGCGCGTCTGGGTGTTGCGCCCGACCACGAGAAGACCCGCCAGGTCTCGCGTTTGTTCGACAAGATCTCGGCGCAACCTGGCTTCGAATTCCACTTGGGCGTCGAAATCGGCAAGGACATCTCAAACGAGCAACTGCTCGAATCGCACCACGCCGTCGTCTACGCGGTCGGCGCCTCCCGTGATCGCGAGTTGACCGTGCCCGGTGCCGATCTGCCCGGCCGTTCGTCCGCCACGGACTTCGTCGCCTGGTACAACGGCCATCCCGACCACGCGCATCGTCGTTACGATCTGTCGCACAAGCGGGCAGTCATCATCGGCAACGGCAACGTGGCGCTAGACGTCGCACGCATTCTGACGATCGATCCCGAGCGCCTCGTCGGCACCAACGTGCCCAGCCATGTGGTGAAAGCGCTGCGCGAGTCGAACATCGAAGAAGTACTCGTCGTGGGACGACGCGGCGTCGCGCAGTCGGCGTTCACCGTTCCCGAGTTCGCCGGCCTGCTCAGCACATCCGGCATCGAAGTCTCGATCCACAAGGACGAGATGATGCTCGACGCGACCACCACGAAACTCGCCGAAACCAACGACCTTCCCCACGCCGTCTCCCAGAAGTTGCAGCTTCTCCGACGGGTCGACGACGTCACCGGCAGCGACAACAAGCGCATCGTGCTCCGATACCTGCTGTCGCCGACGCGCATCCTAGGCGACTCCGCCGTCGCCGGCGTCGAGTTCGACCGCATGACCCTGGACACCGACGAGAACGGGGCTGTACTCAGCATCGCGACCGGCGAGAAGGAGACTGTCGACGCGGGGCTCGTTCTCACGTCCATCGGCTACCGCGGTGCCGCTCTACCCGGGGTGCCGTTCGACGATCGCCGCGGCATCATCCCCAACGACGGAGGCCGTGTGCTCGAGTCTGCGGACGGCACAACGGTTCCTGGCTCCTATGTGACCGGGTGGATCAAACGCGGCCCGTCCGGGTTCATCGGAACCAACAAGTCGTGCGCCCAGGAAACGGTGCGGCATCTCGTGGACGACTTCAACGACGGCACGCTCGGTGACATCGACGTCGCACCCGAAGTTCGGCGCTGGCGTCGCCCACGCCGAGTCTGAGACGGACGGAAAGAAGGCCCCGCACATACCGTGTGCGGGGCCTTCGTCGTTCCGAGGTCAGTCGGGGATCATGTCGAAGGTGTCCGGGTTGGGCCCGGTACGCCCTTCTTCACCGCGATCGAGGGCGGTGATGTCCGCGATGTCGGAGTCGCTCAGCTCGAAGTCGAAGATGTCGAAGTTAGCCTTCACCCGGTCCGGCGTCACCGACTTGGGGAAAATGATGTCGCCGCGCTGCAGATGCCACCGCAGAACGACCTGAGCCGTCGACTTCCCTACGGCCTGAGCGATCTTCTCGATCGTCGGGTCGTCGAGCACCTTGCCCTGGGCGATGGGCGACCATGCTTCGACCGCAATCGCGTTGTTGCGGCTGTGGCTGCGTGCGTCCTCGTTCACGAAGTACGGGTGCACTTCGATCTGGTTCACCGCAGGCACCGTCTCGGTCTCCTGAGCAAGGCGTTCCAGATGAGCCGGCTGGAAGTTCGAGACACCGATGGACCGTGCACGTCCGTCCTTCGCGAATTCCTCCAGCGTCTTCCAAGTGGACACGAAGTCGCCGTCGTACCGAGTGGGCAGAGGCCAGTGGATGAGGAACAGATCCACGTAGTCGGTTCCGAGGTCGTTCAGAGTCCGATCGAATGCTCGACGCGCGTCGTCGGGTTCGTGAAAACCGTTGTTCAGCTTGCTCGTGACGAAGACCTCCGAGCGGTCGATTCCCGAGTCGCGGATACCCTGCCCGACCTCCTTCTCGTTGCCGTACATCTCGGCGGTGTCGATATGCCGATAGCCGACCTCGAGGGCGGTCTTGACTGCTTCGGCGGTCTTCTCGGGTTCGATCTGGAACACACCGAAGCCGAGCTGCGGGATGGTTCGACCGTTGTTCAAAGTGATGCTGGGTACGACACTCACGTGATTCGTCATCTCCGTTCGATAATCGATTACTCGCCGTCGTGTACCCGCGACGCGCAGATCTACACGCTGCAGGTGAGCCGAGAACCTCGAATCTGTCGGACCCACTTGGTACAAATCCGTCGACACCGACACCAGGCCCCTCACTGGATGTCCTCGAACACTTCGACGAGGGGAACCATGAACGTTCACGCACTGCATCGGACCGTCGACGCCGCGACCCTGATGAATTCCGGCATCGCACTCGCCGCCGATCCGCTCACGTCACACGACGCCTTGGCCAGATTCGTCGACCATGTCATCGACTTCGAAACACGAACGGCGACAACGTTGGACGACCGCTGTGTCGCGCACGCCGACTCGATCCTGGCAGGCACGTTCGAACGAGGTTGGCAACCGGCCGAACTCGTCCACGTCGTCGCCCGAAAGCTCGACAAACCGGACTTCTCGATGATCAAGGCGCTCCTCGGTGCCCATGCGCGAGCCACCACAGCGCTCTCCACGGCTCCGCCCGACTGGCGAGAGCAACTGAGGGACATCGGAATCGACCCGAGTACCGACCTCGCCCACTACCGACGAACATCACGAGTGGCTCCGCGGGCGTACTGGGACAGCCTGTTCCGCCTCCTCGCTCAATTTCGGCTGCTGCCTTCACTTACTCCCCTCTTACCCCCACCCTCACGGTGGCACGCGCACTCCACGATGACGAGCACACGCGCAGACACGAAGGTTCTCAACAAGATTCGGGGGTTGCTGGCGAAGGCGGAATCGTCCTCGTTCACCGAGGAGGCAGAGACGTTTTCCGCCAAGGCGCAGGAACTGATGACGCGATACGCGATCGACAGCGCCGTTCTCGATTCCGCCCAAGGGGCCGCACCCACCGACTTGGTCGTGACGCGCCGCATTCTCGTCGACAACCCGTACGCGGATGCCAAGATGCATCTGATGTCCAGCGTCGCCGCGTCGAACGGCGCGAGGACTGTCTGGTACAAGAAGTTCGGACTCGTCGGCATCACGGGGATGCCTGTCGATCTCGACCTGTGCGAACTGCTGTACACCTCTTTGCTGGTGCAGTCCGCGCGGGCGTTGGCCGATGCAGGTATCGATTCTCGTACACGCTCCCGCGGGTTTCGACGGGCATTCCTTCTCGGCTACTCGTGGCGGGTCCGCGAACGCCTCGCTGAAGCACGAGATCGGGCAGATCGAGCGGCCGGCGAGCAATACGGGTCGTCGTTGGTACCGATCCTCGCCGCGCGAGACGAAGCCGTCACGTCGGTATTCGAAGAACTGTTCCCGGACCTGAGCTCCGTCAAGATCACGGTGTCGGACAGATCGGGTGTCCACGAAGGTCGACGGGCAGCCGAGCATGCGGACCTCACCGGAGGGCGAGAACGCATCGAAGACTGACGAACTGTCAGTCAGCCCGTGCGCTCACTCGACCCGGGTGATATGCACGAAGCATGAAGACGTGGCGAGCGGCAGTGGCCGTGACAGCAGTATCGATCGCGGTATCGGCTGCCGGTTGCTCGACGGACGGAACGGCTATCGCGTCGGACGACCCAGCACCGACGACCGCACAGGTCACTACGACCCGCGCCGTCACGACCACAGCCGAGCCCACCTCGGCCGCTCCCCTACCTGCCCCGTACTCGTTCACGACCGCCCGCGTCTCGGGGTCGACCGATCGCGTCGACTACGACGTGAACATCCCACAACTCACGGGAGGCGATGACGCCGTCGTCTCCGAATTCAACGAGTCGATGCGCGCCGCACTGCAGGATCAGATCGACGGGTTCGAGCCGTCGAGTTTTACCTTGTCCGATGCCCGCCCCGGACCCACGTACGTGGGCGACAGCGTCGTCGCGGCCGTGCTCAACACCTCGTGGGATGCCAATCCCCCTGGCGCACATCCGACCGCGATCGTCGCGACGGTCACGGTGAACACCGACGACGCCACTCCCGTCACGCTGCAGGACCTCTTCCCGGATCTTCAGGCGGGGCTACAGCGGCTGTCGGGGCAGTCCGCGATCCTCCTTCCGGCTACAGCCGCAGGTCCGGATTTCGAACGAACGGGCATCGAACCGACCGTGAGCAATTTCGCCAACTGGGTTCCCTCCGCCGAGGGCATGAACATCAGATTCGGCGACTACCAGGTCGGTCCACACGCCATCGGTCTCGTCGACGTCACCGTCCCGTGGTCCGCACTGTCCGATGTGGCCGATCCGCGAACTCTCGATGCACTGAGCCAATAAGGCTCGCGAGCGCAAGCATTATGAGGGCCGCAGCTTCGACACGATCGCCTTCACAGCTCTAAGCTCTCGAACACAGGCTTAATGATGGACAAGCTGCACCTTGACCCCTAATCTGGCTTTAAGCATGTTCACGCAAGCTCAGGAGTAGCCATGGCCAGCCCAAGGCGCAGCACCAAAACCAGCGACGACCCGCTCGCAGCCGCATTCGTTGCCAGGAGACTGCAGCTCGGTCTGACGCAGAGCGACCTTGCGCTCCTGGCCGGCGTCGGCCGCTCGACTATCCAGTCGATCGAGTCGGGCAAATCCACCGTGCAACTCGATGGTTCCCGCGCTGTCGCAGACGCGTTGGGTTGTGACCTGCGACTCGTCACACGTTCCGGTACGACGGTCCAGGCGCGCCCGTGACCTCCGACGACATGCGCACGGTCGACGACGCCGACGTCTACAAAGCGGACAGACATGCGGGGACCCTGACGCGCACGGGTAACGACGTCGAGTTTCGCTACCTGCCCGACTACATGCGGGACCCGTCGGCACCCGCGGTGGCGTGGTCATTGCCCATATCACCGGAACCAACGATGTCGACAGGCGGCAGCGTGCCGCCGTTCTTTGCCGGTCTCCTACCGGAGGGCGCACGCCTTTCCGGGGTCGTCACTGCAGCCAAGACATCCGAGGACGACCACTTCACCATCCTGCTGGCCGTCGGTTCGGACACCGTCGGGAACGTTCGCGTCGTTCCAAGGGGCAGTGCACTCGCGCCCCCGACCTGGAGCTTCGACCCCCGACAGCCGGTTCCCGACCTCCGGACGCTGTTCGACACGTTGACCGGGGCTGGATCCTTGAATGCCGACACAGCAGCCCTTCCCGGCATCCAGGGCAAGGTGTCTGCACAGATGTATTCGAGTCCGATCGAGACAACCGGTGGATCCGCGATCTTGAAACTCGCTCCGCCGGCGAGACTTCCGCGACTCGTGGAGAACGAACACTTCTTCATGAACACGGCACGCTCATGCGGAATCGACACGCCCGAGACGCGAATCATTCACGACGTCAACGGTATCGCCGGTCTGCTCGTGAAGCGATTCGATCGAACCGGCGACACGCGACTCGCACAAGAGGATGCGTGTCAGCTGTCCGGCGTCTACCCAGCCGCCAAGTATCGACTGAAGACCGAGTCCGTCATCCAAACCCTCTCGCGCACAGTCGAACTGGGTGGAGGCTCTGCGCGCCTGGCCACACTCCAACTGTTGCGTCTGACGACGTACTCGTACCTCATCGGCAATGGCGACCTTCACGGCAAGAACTACTCGATCCAGCTGAACACGTCCGGACAGTGGTCGGTGACACCGGGATACGACCTGTTGTGTACTCAGCCGTACGCGGGATGGAAAGACCCGATGGCGTTGAACCTCTACGGCCGAGCCAGTCGATGGACACGCGACCACGTCGTCGAGTCCGCACACACCCTCGGTGTTCCGGAGCGCGCCACCGCCCGCATGCTGGACGAGGTCGTCGATGGTGTCCGCTCGTCGATGGCAACGCTCGACTCCATCGGCTTCGACGACCGGTCGACGCGTCGACTCGGGGACTTCGTGGCGTCCCGATGCCGAGAACTGACACGCTGACCCCTTGACCTCGACCGCTTCCGCGCCTAACGTACAACCACATGGTTGTAGATGAGGTTCGGGACGCGGACATCGACCGACTGTTCCAAGCATTCGCCGACTCGACCCGTCGGGACATCGTCTCGAAGGTCATCACCGGCGAACACTCGGTGTCCGGGTTGGCCGCTCACTACTCCATGAGTTTCGCCGCTGTGCAGAAGCACGTGGCGATTCTGGAACGCGCCTCCGTCGTCACGAAGGAGAAGCGCGGACGGGAGCAGATCGTGCGAATTCGTCTGGACAGCATCAGGAAAGCACGAGGTCTGCTCGACGAGTACGAACTGATCTGGCGACAACGCGTCGACCGGATCTCCGACATTCTCGACGAAGACGAGGAAGAGGGAGACACACCATGACCGTCATCAGCACAGACAAGAGCGTTCAGGACCTGAACTTCACGATCGTTGCCGAGTTCGACGCGACAGTCGAACGTGTGTGGCGGATCTGGGAAGATCCCCGGAAACTCGAGCGTTGGTGGGGACCGCCGACGTGGCCTGCAACGTTCGAGCAACTCGACTTCGTCGAGGGCGGCAAAGCGCACTACTACATGACCGGACCGGATGGTGACAAAGCCCGAGGGTGGTGGCGCATCACGTCGATCGACGCACCTCGCCGGCTCGCGTTCGACGACGGTTTCGCCGACGACAACTGGGATCCGATCGAGAACCTGGGCGTCACCAAAATGACTGTTGCACTGGAGAAAAAAGATGGTCGCACTCGGATGACGACTGTGTCGACGTTCGAGAACACAGATCAGATGCAGAAGCTGATCGAGATGGGGATGGAAGAGGGCATGGGTCTGGCGATGGGCCAGATCGACGCGATCCTCTCCGAGTAGGACACGGATGTTCGCGTGGTCGAGGCCGACCACGCGAACATCGTCCTCACGAAGTCGCCCAGACTCCCAACTCGTTACCGCTCGGATCGGTGAAGTGGAATCGCCGCCCGCCCGGGAACGGATACGGCCCGTTCACGACGGAACCGCCTGCGGCGGTGACGGCCTCGACGGTCGCGTCGAGGTCGTCCGAATAGAGAAGCACCAGTGGCCCGCCCTGACCGGGACGCTCGGCCACCTTCGCCAAGCCACCCACTTCACTCCCGCCCGCGCCGACTATGCCCGCATATTCGGGACCGTAGTCGTTGAAGCGCCAGCCGAAAGCTGCGGAGTAGAACGCTTGCGCCGCCGACAGATCGGTGACCGACAACTCGACATAGTTCAAACGGTGATGCTCGTTCTCTGCCATGCGGTTACCCTACTCACGCGGCATAACTACCGGCGAGCGTTCGACATCTGCGACGCGGCCGTTCGTCGATGCCACGACCCACGTCGTCAGCGCAACGAGGGCGACGACCTCGGCGACCACCAGTACCCGCTCCACGTAACCGAGCGTGACGACACGGTACCACGGGGTCGTCGAGGTCATTCCGACGATCAGTGCGTACGCGATCGGCAGCAACGAGGCGACGCCGAGACAGGCGAGCGTGAGCGTCGTACGTGCCCACGTCGTCCAGCGGCCGTCACGCACCCATGGAATTGCGAAGGCGATCACTGCGATCGGGATGGCGACGAACGCGACGGCGGCCGCGACGCGGTGAACCGCACCGCCGAGGCCGAGGGTGGCGTCGTTGCTCCAATCCTGTTTCGGCACAGCAACAATCACGATCAATCCGACGATCCACGCCGTCATGGCCACCGCGGCGACCGAACGAGCTCGCGCCACTCCGTTGCGGACGGCCGCGACCAGGGTGGCAGCAGAACCGAGCGCCAACAACGAGACTCCGGTCGCGAACACCCACTGTTGTGCACCCAGGCCGTACTCACTGATCGTGCGTCGCAGATGCGCCGGGTCGTCGATTGCGGTCACCAGATCGAGTGTCAGGACCACGAGCGACCCCATGAGAACGAATACGACGCCGACGACGTCGAGGCGGGCTATGACGGTTCGTGAATTCTGCGGCGGCACGTCGTCCACTGTGCCCGAACCCTAGTACCGGATTCGGTACCAGTGCTCGACCTCACCCGACAACCGTTCGAGACGCACTCTGCGTCCGCCCGGACTCGAGAAGAGCCTCACCCCGTCGCCGAGGAGAACCGGCACGGTGAAGACCAGGATCTCGTCGAGCAATCTCTCCTCGATGCACTGCCGTGCGACGTCGGCTCCGAGGACGTTGACGTACTTCTCCCCCGCAGCGTCCGTGGCCGCGTCGATGGCGCTGAGCAGATCGGTCGCGACGGTCACTCCCGCAGGCGGTTCCACCGGCGGACGGTGGGTCAGGAGCACGACGGGGCCGTCGTACTGCCCGCCGAACGCGCCCTCGTTCTCGGTACCGCGGTTCGGGTCGTCGCCGCCGAAGGTTGCGTTGCCGCACAGGATCGACCCGACTCGTGCCAGCAGCCGATCCGCCGTCTCGTTCGGCTCACCCACGTACTCGGACAGCCAGGACATGTCGCCGTCCGGACCGGCGATGTAGCCGTCGAGCGACATCGTCGCCGAATACAGAAGCGTGGCCATCCGCCTACTGTCTCACGCCACCCTTGCCGTCGAAGACCAGATGCCGGAGCGCGACGTTCTCGACGAAGAAGCGGTCGTGGCTGACGAGAACGACCGCCCCGGGGAAAGCTGCAAGTGCACGTTCGAGAACTTGCGTGCTGGCCAGGTCGAGGTGGTTGGTCGGCTCGTCGAGCACGATCACGCCTGCGCCGAGCAAAAGGCATTGCGCCAGAGCGACACGGGCCTTCTGCCCTCCCGACAGAGTGCCGATCTTGGACTTCAGGTCCAGTTCGGAGAATCCGAGAAGTGTCAGGAAGCGATTGACCTCCTTTTTCGTCGCACTGAACGCGAGACTCCCCGGCATCGCATTGACGGCATGTGTGACCGTGTCGTCCAGATCCAGATCGTCGAGCACCTTGTTGAAGTGGACGAACGACGGCGCCTTGGTCTTCCATTTCACCTTGCCGGTGTCCGGTTGCTCGACGCCGGTGAGGATGTCGACGAGCGTGGTCTTGCCGCAGCCGTTCGGACCGGTGATCGCGATGCGGTCACCTCGGTGAATCTCGAAGGACACGTCGGAGAACAGAGCGTGCTCACCGAAGCTCTTCGAGATCCCGGTGATCTCTGCCAGATCGTCCGTGACGTGCAAGCCGCCGTAGATCGCGGTGACGACGGTATCGACGGGCCGCGGATTCTTCGCCTTCTTGATGTTCGCGAGTCGACGCTTCAGTGCCGCGCTGGGATTCTTCAGCGCTTCCTTGTGGTCGTTGATCGCTTCCTGCTCGTAGGCGAGCAGCTGCTGTTCGCTGCTGAATTCGCGTTCGAGGTTCTTGAGTCGAAACTGTTTCTGCACAACATATTCCGAGTAGGAACCGTCGTACATCTGCAGGTGGTTGTTCTCGATCTCGACGATGTTGGTGACGACCTGCTCGAGAAACTGGCGATCGTGCGAGACGACGAGCAGACCACCTCTGAAGTCGCGCAGCCACCGCTCGAGCCAGGCGATGCCCTCGACGTCGAGGAAGTTGGTCGGCTCGTCGAGCAGTAGCACGTCGGGCGAGTCGAGCAGAATCTTGGCCAGAGCGGCTCGGTTGCGCCAGCCGCCGGACAGTCGGTCGACCGGCAGCTCGCGTCGTTCGGCGTTGAAGCCGAGCATCGACAGGACCGTGTCGATCTGTTGGTGGTAGGTCCAGCCGCCGCTGTTCTCCATCGCGTCGAGCAACTCGGCTTGACGATCGACGAGCTTGTACATCTGCTTCTCGTCGAGGTCACCGCCGAGGGCGGCTTCGACCTCGGCGAGTTCGGCCTCGATCGCGTGTACGGATTCGAAGAGCGATTCGAGCTCGGTCTGGATGCTGCGGTCACCGTCGAGCTCGGAGAATTGCGAGAAGTAGCCGATACGTGCGCCTTCGGTGGTGTCGACGGTCCCCGAGTCCGGAGCTTCGCGCCCCAACAGCAAGTTCAGCAGCGTCGTCTTACCGGTACCGTTGCGGCCGATGAGTCCGACGCGATCGCCGTCGGCGAGCCGGAAGAACACCTCGCGGAGAACGACCCTCCCGTCGTATCCCTTGGCGACGTCGTTCATGCGGATCCAACTCAACGAGAACTCCTGGTAGGCGACGGGCGGCTTCACCGCATGTGCGTGCGAATGTATAGCCCGCTATACATTCGCACGCACGTGGGGTCGGGCGGCTCAGCCGCCCGCAGGCGCCAACGCCGGTAGCACCAGATCCCGGTACCGCTGCTTCATCGTTTCGACGACCTGGTCGCCGTCCGTGGCCCACACCTGTGCGTTGAAGATCTCGACCTCGACGTCGCCACGGTATCCGGCGTCGCGCACCCAGGTTCCGATCGATGCGAAGTCGATGACACCGTCACCCATCATGCCGCGGGACAACAGCGGGTCGGCCTCCATCGGGACGAGCCAGTCGCACACCTGATACGAACTGATGCGACCACGCTGCCCGGCGGTCTCGATGAGCGACCGCAGATCCGGGTCCCACCAGACGTGGAACGTGTCGACGACAACTCCGACCGCTTCTACCGGATGCGGCTCGGCCATCGACAGTGCCTGTCCGAGAGTCGAAATCACAGCGCGATCGGCAGCGAACATCGGATGCAACGGCTCCAACGCAATGCGCACGCCCCGCTCGAGCGCGTACGGCACGAGCAGCGCCAGGCGCTCCTCGACCCGGGCCCGGGCACCGATCAAGTCGCGATCGGGAATGCCGCCCATCACCATCACGAGTTCGGGTGCGCCGAGCTCGGCAGCTTCGTCGAGGGCTCGGCGGTTGTCCTCGAGACCGTCGTCGTCGATGGCCGTCAGGAAGCCGCCACGGCACAGGCTCGAGACGCGAAGTCCCGCGTCGGACAGCATCTTTGCTGCCCGTGCGACGCCTGCCTCCTGGACCCGGTCGCGCCACGGCCCGATCCCCCCGAGCCCGGCCCGCGCTGCGCCGTCGATCGCTTCCTTCAGTGTCCATCTGTTGACGGTCTTCGTGTTGAGAGACAGTGCAGCGTAGGGATTGTCGAGATCGTAGGCAGGGAGAGTCACGACGAAGCTCCGTTCAGTTCCAGGAACAGCCCCATGCGGTAGACCGCGAGCGATGGATCGAGAAGCAATCCGGCGCGGTCGGCCAGCACGAACAGCGTCGACAGATGTTCGACGCTTCGGCCCGACGCAAGTCCCCCGACCATCGAGAATCCGGCCTGTTTGCCGTTCAGATACGACAGGAACGCGATCCCGGTCTTGTAGTAGTACGTCGGTGCCGCGAAGATGTGCCGCCCGAGTTCCTGCGTAGACCGCAAGATCTCCTCTGCGCGTTCGACATTGCCACGATCGAGCTCCTGCAATGCCGTCGACGCCGCGGGATAGATACCTGCGAAGATGCCCAACAACGCGTCGGAGTGACCGAGGTCGTCGCCGACGATCAGTTCCGGGTAGTTGAAATCGTCTCCGGTGTAGAGCCTGACGCCCGACGGGAGCGCGCGACGCAACGCGATCTCGTGCCCTGCGTCGAGCAACGAGACCTTGACGCCGTCGACCTTGCCGGAGTGCGCCGCGATCAGATCACGGAAAGTCGCAGTGGCGGAGTCGATGTCCGCACTGCCCCAGTATCCTTCCAGCGCGGGGTCGAACATCGTTCCGAGCCAGTGCAGGATGACCGGTCGGTCGACCTCGTCGAGCAGTGTGGAGTACACGTGCAGATAGTCCTCGGGCGAGGTCGCGACGCGCGCCAACGCGCGCGAGGCCATGATGATCACGTTCGCCCCGGCTTCGGTCACGACTGCGATCTGTTCGCGATACGCATCCAGCACCGCAGCAAGACCCTCCTTGCCCGACGGCAACGCCGCGAGATCGAGTTGATCCGTACCGGCGCCGCAGGCGAGCAGGCCGCCGACGCGAGCCGCTTCGGCACCCGATCTCCGGATCAGCTCGGCCGTCGCCGCCCAGTCCAGACCCATGCCGCGCTGGGCGGTGTCCATGGCATCCGCGACTCCGAGTCCGTACGACCACAGTTCGTGCCGATAGGCCAGGGTTGCATCCCAGTCGATGTCCGCGAGAGCACCGGGTGTGTTGTCGGCTGTCGCACGCGGAACGACGTGCGCGGCGGCGTACGCGATGCGCGAGCTGAACGCAGCCGTGGGCTTGGTCCAGCCCCCCGGCTCGCCGAGTACGTGAATGCCTCTGCCCGGCAGGGCAATCGACAGGTCGGCAGACAGTGCGGTCACAGCGTGATCTCCGGAACATCGAGACGGCGACCTTCGGCCGAGCTCTTCAGACCGAGTTCGGCCAGCTGAACGCCACGTGCCGCGGACAGCAGACCGTAGCGGTGCGGACGCTCGGCGATCACGTCACGCAGGAACTCCTCCCACTGCAGCTTGAACCCGTTGTCCAGGTCCGCGTTCGCGGGCACGTCGAGCCACTGGTCGCGGAACGGTTCCGTCACAGGCAGATCCGGATTCCACACCGGCTTCGGGGTGTGCGAACGGTGCTGTGCGACGCAGTTGCGCAGGCCCGCCACGGCCGAACCGTGCGTTCCGTCGATCTGGAACTCGACGAGCTCGTCGCGGAACACACGCACGGCCCACGACGAGTTGATCTGTGCGACAACGCCGTTTTCGAGCTCGAAGATCCCGTACGCGGAATCGTCGGCGGTGGCGGCGTATTCACGGCCCTGCTCGTCCCACCGCGTCGGGATGTGTGTCGCGGCCTTCGCTGTGACGGTCTCGACCTTGCCGAGGATGCCTTCGAGCACGTAGTTCCAGTGGCAGAACATGTCGATGATGATGCCGCCGCCGTCCTCGGCTCGGTAATTCCAGCTGGGACGTTGCGCCGGCTGGCCGTCTCCTTCGAAGACCCAGTATCCGAACTCGCCGCGCAGCGACAGGATGCGTCCGAAGAAGCCTTCGTCGACGAGCCGCTTCAGCTTCACGAGCCCGGGCAGATACAGCTTGTCGTGCACGACGCCCGCCGTGATGCCCGCGTTCTGTCCGATACGCGCCAGTTCGATGGCCTCCGTCAGAGTCTCCGCGGTCGGCTTCTCGGTGAAGATGTGTTTGCCGGCCTTCATCGCCGACGCCAGGGCCTCGGCACGACGCGACGTGACCTGTGCGTCGAAATAGATGTCGATGCTGGCGTCGTCGATGACCGAAGCGGAGTCGGTGCTGTACTCGGCGACACCGTACTGAGCGCAAAGTTCCTGGAGTTTGGCTTCGTTGCGTCCGACCAGAATCGGTTCGACCTGTACTCGCGTCCCGTCCTCGAGCAGAACGCCGCCCTGCTCGCGAATCGGCAGAATGGAACGCAGGAAGTGCTGACGGAAGCCCATGCGGCCGGTGACGCCGTTCATGGCGATACGCAGGGTACGAGTGGAGTTGGGCATAAGAGGTGCCTTTTCTGAGAAGAGGTTCCGGATGCAGTGCGGACGAGAAGGCCCAGCACGCGTCGAGCGAGTAAGTCAGCTTCGGAATGCGCTTTCCACGCTATGCTGTCCACGTCGATCGGTCAACACCGGGAGGGAAAAACGCATGGCGGCAGTCAGATTGCAGGACGTCGCGGCAGCTGCGGGCGTCTCGCAGGCAACCGCGTCACGCGTCCTGAACGGGTCCTCTCGCATCCCCGGCGAGGGCGTCGCCGATCGCGTTCGAGCCGCCGCGGCCGATCTCGGTTACGTCCCGAACGCCCAGGCCCAGGCACTTGCCCGCTCGTCGACGGGGCTGATCGGCCTCGTGGTGCACGACGTCGCCGACCCGTACTTCTCGTCGATCGTGCGCGGTGTACAGAACGAGGCACGTGCCGCGGGAAAGCTGGTGCTGTTGGCCAGCACCGAGCGCGATTTCGACATCGAAAGACAGTCGGTCAGCACATTCATCTCGCATCGCGCCGACGCGATCATCCTGGCCGGCTCTAGGCAGAGCGGCGACCTCGACCGCGACCTGGAGAAGGAATTCGCCGCCTACCGCAAGAACGACGGGAAAGTCGTCGTCATCGGACAGCCGCTGCCGTTCGGCGCGGCAGTCGAACCCGAGAACTTCGCTGCGTCGGCTCAACTCGCGGAGGCGCTGGTGGACGAAGGACACCGGCGTTTCGCCGTCATCGGAGGGCCCGGCAACATCCGCACGTCGGTGGATCGTCGCAACGGCTTCGTCGACGCGCTGGCCAGGCACGGACTGACCCCCGAAATCGAAGTGGCAGGCGACTTCTCGCGCGACGGCGGATACAGCGCTGCCCGACGCCTCGCCGCGGCGCTGGAACTGCAGCCGAGTCGCGGCACACCGCCGTGCGTCTTCGCGGTCACGGACGTCATGGCCATCGGCGCGATAGCCGCGTGGCGAGGCCTCGGCCTGCAGGTCCCGAACGACGTCTGTGTCGCGGGCTTCGACGACATCCCGACGCTACGTGACCACTTTCCGAGCCTGACGACCGTTGCGCTGTCGCTCGTCGAGATCGGTGAGCGCGCAGTGCAGTTGGCGCTGAGCGATTCCGCGGCGAGCCAAAGCCTCCACGAGTACGCCCCCGGGACCGTCGTTCTGCGCGCCAGCAGTGCTCTGAGCAGGTAATCTTTACCCACCCTTGACAGTGTGGGCGCGATCACACTACATTCGGCTGCAGCTTCGGAAAGCGCATTCCAACCGCGGTGCCCGGTAATGCAGTGGCCCCGCACCACTACTACGCGAGGACTCCACATGGCGGTAACAACGTCGGTCGAGATCCGTTCCGCTGAGCCGACGGCGTCCCACCCCGCGCCGACGCATCATCGACGGAGCTTGAAATCCACCGTGCCATCGTTCCGAAACACCTGGTCCGGCCTCTGGCGGCCACTGGCTCTCGTGGCCGTTCTGATTGCAGCCTGGTGGGCGGTGACCGAATCCGAACTGGTTGCGCCCTATATCCTTCCGTCCCCCGCCGACACGTGGAACACGATGCTCGAGAACGCGTCGTACCTCGCCGGCCACACGTGGGTCACCACGTACGAGACCGTCGCGGGCTTCGTCATCGCCGCCCTGGTCGGTGAGGCCGTCGCGGTGTTGATGATCTACTCGTCGTCCCTCGAGAAGACGATGTACCCGCTCATCCTGTTCGCGCAGGTCATTCCGAAGATCGCCATCGCCCCGCTCTTCGTCGTGTGGCTCGGATTCGGAGCCAGCCCCAAGATTCTCGTCGCCGTGTTGATGGCGTTCTTCCCCATCGTGATCGCCGGAATGGCCGGACTGCGTTCGGTCGATCCCGAGATCCTCGAACTCACCTCGACCATGGGCGCGAGCCGGTGGAAAACGTTCGCCAAGGTGCGATTCCCGGCGTCGCTGCCCCAGTTGATGTCGGGTCTGAAGATCGCCGCCACTCTTGCGGTCACGGGCGCGGTCGTCGGCGAATTTGTCGGAGCCAACGAAGGACTGGGCTACGTCATCCTGCAGGCCAACGGAAACATCGACACCGCAATGCTTTTCGCCGCACTGATCATCATGTCGGCCCTCGGCATCATCCTGTTCATGATCATCGAGATCGCCGAGAAATTCCTCATCCCCTGGCACGCGTCGCGTCGATCCACTGCATCCGCGGCCGCAGTCTGAACATCGGAGAACGAAATGAAGCTCAAGAACATCGTCGTCGCGGCCGTCGCCGCATCGTCACTCGTCCTCGCCGGCTGCAGCGGCGCCGGAGCCGAGGAGAAGGCGCCGGGCACCGACGGCGAGACCACCGCAACATCGTTGATGCTCAACTGGTACCCGTACGGCGAGCACGCGCCGTTCTACTACGGAGTGCAGGAGGGAATCTTCGCCAAGCACGGGATCGACCTCACCATCACCGCGGGCCAGGGATCGACCAAGACCGCACAGGCCGCAGGGTCCAACCAGACCGACTTCGGATGGGCCGACTCGGCCGCGGTACTGAGCAACATCGACAAGGGCGTCCGCGTCAAGAGCGTCGGCGTCTACCTCCAGACCACGCCGTCGGCAGTTCAGGTCTACGCGGACGGCCCGATTCAGTCCACGGCAGACCTGGCAGGGAAGACCATCGCCGTGTCCGCCGGCGATGCCCCGACAACGACATTTCCTGCCTATCTGGCTGCCGTCGGCGTCGACGAAGGGTCGATTCAGCAACAGAGCCTCGACTCGGCAGGCAAGATCGCGGCGATGCTGTCCGGTCAGGTCGACGGTCTGATCGGTTTCGCGCACGACCAGGGCCCCAACATCGCGAACAAGAGTGGACGCGAGATGCGCTACCTGAAGTACTCGGATGCCGGCCTGAACTTCTTCAGCAACGGCCTCATCGCCAACGAGTCCACCATCGAGCGTTCACCGGAACTCGTCCAAGCCATGGTCGACGCCACCAGCGAGGCGTTCGAGGCGGCCATTGCCAATCCCGAAGCGGCAGTGGCATCGATGGTCGGCAAGGACCCACAGACACCGCCCGAATCGGTGCTGCTGCAGCAGTGGCAGGAGACCATTCCGCTGCTGACGACACCGAACACCGAGGGCAACGCGCCGGGAGTCAACTCCGAGGAGGACTGGGTGTCCACCATTTCCATTCTCAGTGACGCAGGCCTCCTCGAGAGCGCCGAGGACCCGTCGAAGTACTGGGACTCCTCCTTCACCACCACTACCGAGCAGTGAGGCCTGACATGACTGCCACGTTCGAACGACCGAGGACGACGCTGACCGATACTGCAGTTGCCGTCGACGACCTCAGCGTCCGCTTCTCGTCCAAGCGCGGCGAGGTCACCGCACTCAGCGACGTCGATCTCGCCGTACGCACAGGCGAATTCGTCACCATCGCCGGACCGTCGGGATGCGGTAAGTCGACGCTGCTGAAAGTCGTTGCTGGACTGACCAACGCGAGCTCGGGCAGCGTGAGTCTCGGCGGACGCGAAGTGAAAGGCCCACAGCGAGGAATCGGCTACGTCTTCCAGCGGGCGGCCCTGCTCGAATGGCGCACCGTGCGCAAGAACATTCTGTTGCAGGGTGAGATGCGCGGCATGAGCAAGAAGGCGACCGCCGCCAAGGCCGACCAGCTGATCGAGATGACCGGACTCACCGGGTTCGAGAACGCGCTGCCGCACGAGCTGTCCGGTGGCATGCAGCAACGCGTCTCACTGTGCCGGGCGTTGCTGCACGAACCCGAAGTGCTGCTCATGGACGAGCCGTTCGGCGCGCTCGACGCTCTCACCCGCGAGAAGATGAACGTCGAGCTGCACCGCATCTGGCGCGAAACCGGAACGACGGTCATGCTCGTGACCCACTCGGTCGCCGAGGCCGTCTACCTTGCAAACCGGGTCGTCGTCATGAGTCCACGGCCGGGCCGCATCGTCGAGATTCTCGACGTCGACCTGCCGGACAAGCGGGATTACAGCTCGACGATGGAGAAGCCGCAGTTCACCACCGTCGCCAACCGTGTCCGTGATCTGCTGGGAGCCACCACCAACGCCGATTAGGGCGACTCCGTCGCCCCGTGCGTGCGAATGTATAGCCCGCTATACATTCGCACGCACGGGTGGCATTGCCACCGCTCGTGATATCAACACGGTATGGAAATGACCCACCCGTTCGACGACGCAGTGGCCCTGACCAGCATCGAGCCCGGCGTCTATCTGGGCCGCACGTCCGCGCCGTACAACAACATGGTCGGCCCCTTCGGCGGCGTCACCGCAGCTACGCTCGTCCGTGCCGTCGAATCGCACCCGGACCGCCACGGGGATCCGCTCTCGATCACGATCAACTTCGCGGGCCCGATCGCGGAGGGCGAGTTCAAGATCTCGACGCGGGCAGTGCGCACCAACCGCAGCAATCAGCACTGGTACCTGGAAGTCAGCCAGAACGGCGAGATCGCGACGACGGCGACTGCGGTGTTCGGACACCGTCGCGACACCTGGGACGACGACGAAGCCACTCCCCCGGACGTGCCTGCACCGTCCGAACTCGAGCAGAGCGGCTTTCCGGACTTCATCGCCTGGGCACGAAACTACGAGATGCGTTTCGCGGCAGGCGCGTTGGTCGAAGAAGAAGCCGCGGACTCGACTATCTCGCTGTGGGTTCGTGATACACCCTCACGCGCACTGGATTTCGCGGCGCTGACGTCGATGGGCGACATCTTCTACCCACGTGTCTTCCAACGCCGCGGCAAATACGTCCCCGCGGGCACCATCACGCTGACCATCCACTTCTTCGCCACCACGGAAGACGTCGCAGCACAGGCGGATTCGTACGTTCTCGCCCACGCCCATGCGCGACGCTTCCACCGGGGATATTTCGATCAGACGGCCGAGCTGTGGAGCAGCGACGAAAAGCTGCTCGCCACCAGTCACCAGCTCGTCTACTACAAGGACTGACCCCGTCGTGCGTGCGAATGTATAGCGGGCTATACGGCGGTCTCAAGCAGTCATCGCAACGTGCCTGATCATTGAGGGATGGTTGCGATGGGACGTCCGGTGTACACCAATGAGGTGCGGATGCTGTTCTGGGTTCTGTTGGGTTTGGGCTCGACGGTGAAA
>NZ_QGNK01000023.1:0-79774 GCF_003336925.1 Rhodococcus sp. Eu-32
TCATCGTCGTCAAGTTCGAGACGAAGCCCGAATGGACCGAGAAGTGGCCCGACCACGTCGCCGAGTTCACCGCTGCCACCCGTGCCGAAGAGGGCAACATGTGGTTCGAGTGGTCGCGCAGCCTCGAGGAGCCGAACGTGTACGTCCTCGTCGAGGCCTTCCGCGACGGTGACGCGGGCGGTGCCCACGTGAACAGTGATCACTTCAAGAAAGCCATGGAGGAGCTGCCGCAGGCACTCGTATCCACCCCGAAGATCATCAGCCAGTCCCTCGACGCGACCGGCTGGAACGAGATGGGAGAGATGCGGATCTGAAGGTCAGTCCTTCTCGGAACACGGACTCGACGATCAACCAAGCCGTTTTGCGGCCTGGTCGATCGTTCGTTCTCATTCAGTCAGTTCTGGCGGCAACTATCGCAGCGTGTCGTGCTCTGCCATCGCTTCGGCGAGTTCGTGACGACCGTGCACTCCAAGCTTCCCGTACACGGCCTGTAACCGGTTCTCCACGGTGCGAATGGAAATCGACAGCTCTGAGGCAATTTCGCGATTAGGGTGACCGGCCGCAGCCAAGAGTGCTGTCTTGGACTCCGCTTGCGTCAGGCTGAACCGCCACTCGGAATGGCCGAGCGCTAGTGTTGTCGGATTTTCGCATCTGTCCGCCAACAAGGCCGCGCGGCGACGACAAGCTGCCGATTGCCTGGCGTCGTTTCGCTTCTGCCAGATCATGGCGGCGTCCGCTGCGGCTTCGGCGCCGATCAAAGTTGCCCCCATCCGTTCGAAAAGTTCGCTCACTTCGGTAAGTTTCTCCGCATCGCCACACTGCACAGCGGTGATGTGTGCCAATCGTGCGGGCATCAAATCGCCTTCGACGCCATGCGATACCGACGAGGCCAATTCGCGCGCCCGGTTCGCGGCTCCGGTTCGGGCAAGGCTGTGTACCGAAGCCAACGCCCCCATACGGTCACCGATATCCTTCCCCAGTGATACCGCTTGCTCGAAATCGCTGTGTGCGCGGCGCAGGTTGCCACTCAAGGCGTGTACCCAGCCGGAGCAATGCAGAGGATCGACTCCCATGAACAGTGTGTCCGGAATGCCAAGACCAGCTGCTTCCTCCAAAGTGTGCAGTCCATCGTCGGCTTTACCCGCCATTGCCTGCGCTACCGCTAAGTAGTGATAGCAGAAATGCACGAATTGTGGTCGGCCCAGTTGACGGTAGATGGAGATCGCAGTGGAGAGCAGGCGCACAGCTCGATGTGGGTTGCCCTGCTCGGTCACAGATTTGGCACGTTGCCAGCAGAACAGCGCCTGGGCCTCGATTGCCTGGTTGTCGACGGCTGTCCGGTACTCGGAGAGGCTGATCTCGGCTGCGCGTGTGAATTGACCTGCATGAGCGTAGGCTTCCGCCGCGTAGAAACGATGCATGCACGGATACCAGTCCATGGGCTCGTGAAGCCCCATTTGAACGCGGTGACCTTGTTCTGCGGCGTTAAGGGCGTCCGCAATGCGGCCGGCGCGTGCCAGGCTGTACGCGGCAGGCATGCAGGCCCACACCAACGCCGGTCCCGTCGCCTCTTTCAGGAGTGCGTCCGTGACGTCAATCGCGCCTGCCGGCCCATCTCGCCCGAGGATCAACGCAGCGCGTCTGGCGGAAATGTCGTGTACGAACGCGGTGCCTGCTACCGCAGCCTCGGCGGCGTCGGCAATCTCGAGCCCTTCATCGACTGTGCCTGCATAAATGGCACGGTGATCCAGTCGAGCCACGGCAACTCGAAAGGTCTCCTCGATGGTGCTCGCCGAACTTTCCAACTCGTTCAAGATCTCGTTCGACAGTTCGACATTCCCTTGAAGGCTGGCGAGCTCGGCGCGAAGTAGTCGAGCATCGAAGCTGGGGCCGCGATGCAGGACCGCGATCGCGATGCGGTCGGCAAGTGAGAAGTCGTAATGCCAGCGCGCAGCATGTGCAGCAGCAAGCATCTGAGTTTCGTCTCCACCTCCTCCCAGCAACCTCCACTCGGCGATGCGCATGAGCCGCTGGTCGGATTGCTCGCCTGTGGTCTCGATCGTGTCAGCCAGCCGGCGGACCAGCTGACGTACGCGAAGTGGAGGCATGGAGTCTCGGAGGGCTTCGCTGTACAGAGGGTGAGCCGTTCGAATCCGTGGTTCGGGTCCCCCGAACTCCGTCGTGGTCAAACCTTTGCGTTCGAGCTCGCTTGCGGAGTCCAGCATTCCCAGTGTTTCGATCTCCGTCACGGAGAGTGGTTCTCCGAACGCCAGGTAAGCCAAGAGGGTTTGTTCGTCTGGTGTGGAAACCCCGATTCGATTGACCACGAGTTCGATGAGGCGATCGGTGGTTTCGATCCCTCCATGTAAACGCCAGACTCCGGACTCGGCGCGGAGCACACCGCGGTCGTGTGCTCCGATCACGAGTTCACGCAGAAACAGGACATTGCCGTCGACCTTGTTCGACAGAGTCGTCAACGTGCCTTCGTCGACAGCCCCTCCTAGGATCGACTTGACCATGTCGTGAATGACATCTGCAGGTAGGCCGCCCACGTCGACTCGGTCGGCTAAGCCGTTCTTCCACAATTCGACGACGTGAGCGGGCAACGTTTCCTGGGTCCTGGCAGTCGCGAGGAGTGTGACGCGGTTGCCATGTGCCAACTGATGTATCAACGTGGCGGAGAGCTCGTCGACCAGGTGAATATCATCGACCAACAAGACAGGTCGGCCGGGCATGAACCGCTCCACCAACTTGTTTGCGCACCTACTCAATAAGTCGGCGCGGTCGTTGACCGCGCCGCTTTCGGCTGTCCATGCAGTGGTGGGCAAGAGGGGAGCGAAGACGCCGAGAGGAATTCGCGAGCTGGACGATGTCGCACCGATACGCGCTGTGGTGAACCCTTCGCGCGTGAGAACATCGAAGGCTTCGCCCGCAAGCCGACTCTTCCCGACCCCGGCTGATCCTGCCAGTAAAACGCTGCGGCCGAGGCGGAGACGAGTACAGATCTCCGCCAACTCCGCAGAGCGGCCCGTCATCGGCCACGAATCGGTGATGTGGCTCGACTTGTAAGACGACATCATCTCCAATTCAACCTCGAGGCAGGCGAGCGTGTGGCGGATTTCCGTGAAACCGGACGTGCGCAACGGTCAGGACGGTACAGGCGCACCGATGACGTGCACCAACTCTTGGGCCCACTCGCTTGCTTGCTCCTGAGGATCATCGCCGCTCGACGCATCGTGCCTCGCGAGAGGCGCGATCAGTTCAGCGCCGAACCCGGTCATGGTTTCGACGACGATCTCGCCGGCGCGGTTGTACGTAGTGTAGTAGCTGTCGCCCAGCCCGAAAACAGCGAACTTGGTGCCCGTGAGCACAGGCTTGCGGGTCGTCAGCGCCTCGAAGAATGCGGCGCCGCCGCCTGCCAATTCGCCATCGCCGTGGGTAGCGGTGACGAACACGACGTAATCTGCGGCAGCGTCGACGAAACGGTCTGTGGTGAAGTCGGTCATGTCGAACTCCGCGACATCTGCATGTTTGCCGAGAATTTCGGCGACCGCGGTCGAACATTCTTCGGCATTGCCGGTTTCGGTTCCATAAAGAACGAGAATATTCATGAATAAAATCCTTCACTGAGTAATGGGTTCATCGGCTCTTACGAAGAGCTATGTCGAGCATTGTCGCCACGTCGGGCACCTTGGTCCGACAGCGGTCACGGGTCGTTGTTTCGGATTCGAATCGATCGATCCGAACCCAACCGTCGAAATCGACAATGCTCGAGTGTAAATTGTGGGCCAGGCTCTCGAACCCGGGTTTGTCCGCGACGAGCGATGATCGTTCGCTGTCCGAAACGATCTGCTCGGTTACCAACTTGGCGTCCGCGCGATTGTCCGGAATTCCGCCGATCGGTCCGCGTCTGAACCAGCCGACGCAGTAGAGTCCGTCGTCGAGCACGCCTGCTGCGAGATTGGATCGGTCGGATTCATATATCGCTCGGTCGATTTCGTGTTCCAATCCGCCTCGGAATCCGACCGCGGTGACTACGCTGTCGACGCGTAACAGATCTGTCTTGTTCCCCGTTTCGCTATCCGCAATGCGGAGAAACATTCCCTCGGAATCGTTCCCGGCTTCCAAAGGAATCCAACCGAAACGAAATTTCACTCGAACGCGTGGGTTGTGCACGTGTCGACCCTCGTCGCAAAGCTCGCGAAGCGCTTCGAGCTTTGCGACGGCAAGGGGGTTTTGCTCGCGCGGATGATCGGGAAGCTCGACATGGAAGGCAACGTCGTCGAGCTTCCCGAGTTCGCGAATCATCGCGCTGTCGAACCTCGCCGAACCACCATCCGAGCGCCCGACAACGACAATCTCGTTCGGTCGCTTGTCGAGGCGTGACGGGTCCAGATCACTTCCGGTAAACGCGACCGAATGCTTCGACAAAAGTCTCACCACATCGATCGCGACATTGCCGCTCCCGATAATGGCGGTCGTGCGTCCGAATTTGGGCTCGAACAGTAGCTCGTCCGGGTGAGCATTGAACCAACGCATCACGCGGCCGGCTCCGTAGACTTCGCCGCCCGCGATACCGGGCAGGGCGCGGTCGGCGCCCAGCCCGGTAGCCAACACAACTATGTCGAAAGCCTCACGGAGTCGGCCTACGGAGATGTCCTTACCGACCTGCACGTTGCCCACGAATGCGACCGACCCGCTTTCGAACATGCGCGAGAACTGCCGACTGATGCTCTTGGTGCTCTGGTGATCAGGGGAGACACCATACCGAAGAAGGCCGAAAGGAACCGGCAGACGGTCGAAGACGGTAATCTGCGCGTCATTCCACTTCTTTTTCAGCATCTGCGCCGTGTAGCAACCAGACGGCCCACTACCGACAACCGCAATGTGGGGTGCGAACGGTGCGGCTTCAGGGGGTGACGCCTCGTTGGCGAGGCGTTCGGTCAATCTCTCGTTCAACGCAATTCTCCAGACGGCTGAAACTTCGATGGCACAGGCAACGCAGCGAGGTGCTCAGCTCTTCAGCTTGCTTCCTTTCGGAAACACGATCGGGACGTGCAGCATGCCGGCGACCTGACCCATGAGCCACTCACACTCTTTGTTCGGGTCGAGTGAAAAGTCGGGAATCCGTTTCAAGAACTCATTGATCGCGACTCGTGCCTCGACACGAATCAGGTGCGCGCCGAGGCATCGATGAATCCCGTGCCCAAGCGACAAGTGTCTGTTCGGCTCTCGATCGATGACGATGTTGTCCGGGGTTGTGAAGGCGGACCGGTCGCGGTTGGCAACGGAGAACCACAACATTGCGGTTTGACCAGGCTCCATCGTCACATCACCGACAGTCACCTGCTCGGTGACGAGGCGACCCACCATAGCGGGACCATAGAAGCGGAGAAGTTCGTCGACCGCGGCAGGAACTTGCTCCGGATGGGCGGTCAGTCGGCGTCGCAACTCGATGTCCCATGCCAGTCTCCAGAAGACTGAGCTCAGGAATCGTGCGGTGTTGTCGATCCCGCCGAGCAGCAGAACTGTGAAAAATCCGACCAGATCGTCGTCGGACAATTTCTCACCGTCGACTTCGGACATAACGACGCGCGACATAATATCGTTGCCCGGGTTCTCTCGACGCTCGTCGATCAGCTTACGAGCATGGGCGACGAGTTCTGCGAAAATCTCGGCACCCGCCTCAGGATCTTCTACGTGAGTGATAGCCCATACCCACCGGCGATAAATGTCACCGTCTTCGGGCGGAAGTCCGAGCAGAATGGCAGTCAGGCGTGCGGGCACTTCGTCGGCAAACCACGTCGCGACGTCCCCCTCACCCAACTCGATGCGGCTGTCGATCAAGTCGTTCGTGGTCGTGCGGAGCTGTTCGGTGAACAAGTCGGTCGCCTGAGGTGAAAAAGGTTTGGCGACGAGCTGGCGGTATTTCTTGTGAACCGGATCGTCCTGCGCGGCCATCATAAGCTCGAATTCGCCGGTCTCGTAGCGCGGGAAGGTTACGCCCTTGTTGGAGAAAGCCTTCGGATTCTGAATAATTTCTTGTATTTCCTTGAAACCTGCGACCACCCAGTGACCTCCGTACGCCTCGCTCCATGCAACTGGCGAGGTTTCGGCCTCGTCGCGGAGAGCCTCGAAATAGGCGTGCGGAGTCCCGTCCGGTCCGAGAGGGGTGTTGTAGTGGTCGGCGGTCGAGAACAAGCTCGTGGATGGGTCGGCTGTTGCAGTCATACAAATCTCCTGCTGTGGAGGGGCTACTGATCCCCTGTGAGAATTGCTCTTACGGCCAGCGAGATGAGAAAGCGATGCCTCACCTCGGCCCTCAAGTGTGATGGCGGTCACCAGGCGGCGACAGAGTAGTCACTACTCGAGTTGACGAGGAGTCCCCACCCTTGCGTCGTCCGACGCCAGCCCGCATCGTCTGTGTTGCCTGTCACACGAGCCGACGTGAACGAAAGCGTCGAAATACGAACTACGGAAGGTGTTACACATGTCTGCGCGTCTCGAAGGAAAAGTTGCCCTGGTCAGCGGTGCTGCGCAAGGCATGGGGGCTAGCCATGCACGCGAAATCGTGCGGGAAGGCGGCAAGGTCGTCATCGGTGACATCAACGATGCACAGGGAAAACTGTTGGCCGACGAACTGGGCGAAAATGCCAGGTACGTGCACTTGGACGTCACCAGTGAGGAGGACTGGGAATCGGCCGTCGCGGTTGCGGTCGACACGTTCGGCGGTCTCAACGTTCTGGTCAACAACGCGGGCATCGTGAACTTCGGCTACTTGGAGAATTACTCGCTCGAACAGTGGAATGCGATTCTGCAGGTAAACCTCACTGGGCAGTTTCTTGGTATCAAGGCCTCCCGTGCTGCTCTGGTCGAGTATGCGCCCTCGTCGATCGTCAATATCTCCTCGACCGCCGGAATCACCGGTAGCGCAGGCCAACATGGGTATGCTGCGTCGAAGTTCGCGGTGCGCGGGTTGACGAAGACTGTCGCAGCCGAGCTCGCGGGAAAGAACGTCCGAGCCAACTCGGTCCATCCCGGCACCATCAAGACGCCCATGACGGAGGGCATGGACCTCTCGTCGCTAGCCGCCCCGATTCGACGAATCGGTGAGGATGTCGAGGTGTCCAAGCTCGTCGTGTACTTGGCCTCCGACGAGTCGGGATACTCGACCGGATCCGAATATCTAGTGGACGGCGGACTGGTCAACTGCGCGGGAGCAGTTGTCGACGAGTAGACCGACGCGTCAGTTTCCCTTCTTCGCTGCGAAAGCGCCCCGAGCAGAATCAGTTTCACATCGTCCCCGGTGCGTGCCGCGACTGCGGACACGTGTCCGGGGGCGTGTTCGACGCGAAATCGGCTCGCAGAGCGCGATTTCGACATCCTGTAACGATGTCCCACTTGTCTACCAGTCGTTTGGTGGTATGTTGTGCATCACACGGTTCAGAGCGTGTCCAAGTTCGATGAAAGGTAAGCCCGTGAAGTTCGCGATGTTCCAGACCCCGTTCATGCGCCCGGAGCGCACTCCACGCCAGGTGTTCGACTTCGCCGTGGACCAGGCAATCGAATGTGACCGTGTCGGGTTCACCGAATACTGGATCGGTGAGCACGCCACGATGTCTTGGGAGTCCATCACAAACCCTGAGTTGATCATCGCTGCATCTGCTCGCGAGACGCAGAACATCAAGCTCTGCCCCGGTGCGCATTTGCTGCCGTACCACAATCCAGCAACGCTGGCCGCTCAGGTTTCGTGGCTGACCCACGTGACCGAGGGGCGTTACATTCTCGGCATCGGATCGGGCGGTTACCCGAGTGATGCCGCTCTGCGTGGACTGAAGGACATGTCCACCAACCACAAGCGCACCACCGAGGCGCTGGAAATCATGCAGAAAGTATGGGAGAGCAAGCCCTTCCACTTCGAAGGCGAGTTCTTCAGCGCCGGCTACCCGGAGGCGGACGAACACCATGAGTACCGCAGCACGGTGCCGTACGGCGGCAAGGTCGAGATCGGATTGGCAGGCCTGAGTCCCAACTCTCCGTCGCTGTCGTTCGCGGGTCGCAACGGCTACAACGCGTTGTCGGTTTACGCCGGCGAAGCGGCTATCTCAAATCATTGGAACGTGTACGAGCAGGCGGCCAATGAGGCCGGTCACACCGTGGACAGAAAGAACTTCCGCGTGGTGCGCGATGTCATCGTCGCTGACACCGATGCCGATGCGCGCAAGCTCGCCATTGAAGGCGGCATAGCGAAGGCGTGGATGGAGTACCTCCTTCCCGTCTACCGCCAGGTGGGTCTTCTGCAGGCGATGCTGCCGGGCATGGACGTTGCCGATGTCGATCTCGACACGCTCGTCGAGAAGGTCTGGATCGTCGGATCGCCCGACACCGTTGCCGAGAAGCTTGCCGCATCCTGTGAGAAGACTGGTGGTTGGGGAACGACGATGGTCTACGGCCACGATTACCTCGACGACATCAAGCCGTGGAACTACTCGTTGCAGCTACTCACCGAGGAAGTCGCGCCGAAGCTCGCCTGAACATCTTTCACCGCAAACGAAGAAGGATTACACATGAGTACGCAGACTCAGACGGCCGTCGAGATCGTCGAGAAGTTCATCGCCGCCTACAACTCGGGCGACATTCCCGGCATCCTCGAAGTGAGTGCCGAAAATCTCCACGTCGAGCACCACAACCGTGGCGTGTCGCTCGACAGTGCAGAGGCTTTCGCCGATCTGCTCGGCCAGTTCGCGGGTGCATTCCCGGACAAGCACTTCGAGAACCGTCGCGCCCTGCACGTCGTAGGAGACGACACGGTTGTCGTCGAACAGACTTGGGTTGCGACCGCGATCGCCGACGTGCCCGGCTGGGCTGCGACGGGCGAAACGGTCCGTCTCGACGTCAGCACACGTTTCACAGTCGAGAACGGTGTCGTCACGGAGTACCACGACTATGGGTAAATCGATCGACATGCGTTTCGACGGGACCGTTGTCCTCGTGACAGGGGGCGGCCGTGGTCTCGGACGTGAGCACGCGCTGCAGTTCGCGGCTCGTGGAGCGAACGTTGTGGTCAACGACCTAGGCGTGACGTCCGACGGTGACGGAAACGACGTCAGCGTCGCGCAGACGGTCGTCGACGAGATCCTCGCAGCAGGCGGAAGGGCAGTTGCGGACACCCACAGCGTCGCAGACCGCAGTGGCGCGGAGGCTGTCATTGCCACCGCGGTAGACAGTTTCGGTCGAATCGACGTGCTCGTCAACAATGCCGGAATCATCTCCTACGGCACGCTTTCGGAACTCACCGACGACCAGTGGCATCGCATGCAATCGGTGACCGTGGACGGCGCGTACTTCATGTCGAGGGCAGCATGGCCGGAGTTCGTGAAGCAGGGCGGTGGCCGAATCGTCAACACGACGTCGAACGCTGGGTTTGCCGGGTGCCCTCAGTTAGGGCACTACGGGACGGCGAAGCTCGCCGTCGCCGGGTTGACGAAGACCCTTGCTCAGGAAGGTGCCGAGTTCGGTATCGTCGCCAATGCCATTGCGCCAATGGCGATCACGCGCATGAACCGCGACGCCTTCTTCGATGGATCGGCGAGCGAGTCCGACGATTGGCAAGCCGACCTGCGCAGCGGGAAAGTTCCGATGGGGCCTGCCGAGATCGTGTCACCGACGGTGCTGTGGCTGGCCCATCCGTCGACAGATGTCAACGGCGAGATCTTCAGCACATCCTCCGGCAAGGTCGCACGCGTTGCGTTCGTAGTTGGCGAGGGGCACTTCGACCCGAACCACACGCCGGAAGACCTGCGCGACAATGCGAAGACCATTCGGGAGCTCGGCAACTTCCTCGATCCGAAATCGACCGGTGACGAATTGGCAGTGATCCCACCGTTGTTCGCGTGATTCGTAACAGACGAGAAAGAAGTGTCATGGGAAAAGTGAACGACCGGGTGGCTCTCGTCAGCGGTGGCGCGCGGGGCATGGGTGCATCGCATGCTCGACTTCTGATCGAAGAGGGCGCATCGGTGGTCATCGGTGACGTGTTGGACGACGAGGGCAAAGCCCTGGTCGCCGAACTCGGCGACCGTGCGCGATACGTGCACCTCGACGTGACAAGGCCCGAGGACTGGGAGAACGCGGTTGCGACCGCGGTGAGCGAGTTGGGCAGTCTCGACATCCTCGTCAACAACGCCGGTATCGTGCGGATCGGCGACATCGAGTCGCACTCGATCGACGACTGGCACCAGATGATCGCTGTCAACCTGACCGGTGTGTTCCTTGGGATGAAGACCTCCGTTCCAGAACTGAAGAAATCCGGGAACGGTTCGATCGTCAATATCTCGTCGATCGCCGGACTACAGGGATTCGGCTCGATGTCGTCGTACAACGCATCCAAGTACGGAGTGCGTGGTCTGACGAAATCGGCTGCGATCGATCTCGGCCCGTTCAACGTGCGAGTGAATTCGATTCACCCGGGGTTGATCAAGACGCCCATGACCGAGGGTGCCGATCAGTCCCAGCAGCACGTCGCCATGAAGCGCGGCGGCGATCCGATCGAGGTCTCGAGAATGGTGTTGTTCCTCGCCAGCGACGATTCCTCGTTCTCGACCGGTTCCGAGTTCGTCATCGACGGCGGCGAGACCGCTGGTCTTGCACAGAACGCAGTGTTCCACTGACACAGAGGTTTCGACGGATTCGCTGAGAAGCCTCTCCTCGATCGGCTCGGTGCACCCGAACCCCTCACGGGTGCGCCGAGCCGATCTTTTCGTATGTACGCACTTTCCAGGAGTTATGAATGCCATGACCAATACTCGTAATCCGCGCTACGACGATCTGCCCGAGCTGGGAAATCTCGGTGTCCGGCACAGCTGGGACGTGCTGCCGAAGAGTCTCGGCACACTTGCCTTTCTCGACGAGAGCACTGCGCGGTCCGGCGCTGCCTCGGTAATTTCCGGCAGATCCTTCGGGCTGTCGCTGCCGTTGGACACTTTCGACCCGCCGCTGTTCGGCCGCAAGGCCGTCGGACACTCGGTGTTCGAGGCGTCACGGAACACCTACGAGGACACCGTTGATTCGTACAACCCGCAGTCGGCGTCGCAGTGGGACGGGCTCGGTCATATTCGGGCGCGCGAGCTCGGGTTCTACGGCGGCGTCACCGAGGACGACGCGGCGCGCTCCGAGCTCGGCATCCATCACTGGGCGAGCCGTGGCATCGTGGGCCGAGGTGTGCTGCTGGACGTGGAACGGTACTTGGCGAACACGGGCGAAGCTTGGGACCCGTTCGGCGGGGACACCGTCGGCGTCGATGTGCTCGAGGCAACCGCTGCTGCCCAGAATCTGACCCTGGTGAGGGGCGACATTCTGTGCGTTCGGATCGGTTGGACGGCCGAGTACAAGCGTCGTAAAGCATCGGGTGAGGACATGTCGTCGACCGGTGATCGGTTCTCGGGACTGTCCGCGGCCGAACCGATGGCGCGATTCTTGTGGAACACGGGCTTCGCTGCGGTCTGCTCGGACAATCCGGCGATCGAAAGCGCCCCGGGCAACCGTCAGGACGGATCCCTGCATCGACGCCTGATTCCGTCGCTCGGATTTGCACTGTCCGAGCTGCTCGACCTGGACGAGCTTGCTGTAGCGTGCGCCGAAGAACAGCGGTGGAGCTTCCTGTTCACTGCAGCGCCGTTGCCTGTGGTCGGCGCGGTCAGCTCGCCCGCGAACGCAGTCGCTGTGCTCTGATCGGGCGGACCGCATCACCCTCGTTGACTGATGCGGCACGCATCACATAAAATTAATCTGCCAACCGACTGGTAGAAAACGAACCGGCAAACGTCGCGCTCGGATCGACGAAGGACTATTCACATGAACCAACCGATTATCGACTCCACCGAGTTCCGGCGCGTCCTCGGACATCTGCCCACCGGAGTCGTGGTGGTGACATCGGTCGTGAACGACGAGCCGGTCGGAATGGCCTGCAACTCCTTTACGTCGGTGTCGCTCGAACCGGCTCTCGTCGGATTCTGTGCGGCGAACACGTCGAGTACGTGGCCGCCAATCCGTGAGGCGGCACGTTTCTGCATCAACGTGATGGCCGAGGATCATGCCGAGCTGACTCGCAACTTCTCCCGCAAGGGCATCGATCGCTTTGCCGGCGTGGATTGGGCGCCGCGATCCTCGGGTCCGGGTCTTGCTGGGGCCGTAGCCTGGATCGACTGCACGTTGTGGAACGAATACGAAGCCGGTGACCACACCATCGTCCTCGGGCAGGCCCATTCCATCGAGGCTGCCAGCGAAGTGTCACCGCTGGTGTTCTGCAAGGGTTCGTACGGTGCCTTCGCCACCGCCGCGAACTGACTTTCGGCGAGATTCCAAGACGTATAGGAGTAATTGAAGATGAGTCTCACACCCCAGGAGATCAAGGACATCGTCGTCGCCCTGCAGGATTCGGAATGGGATCAGGCAACGGTGACGGTCGGCGACGTGCGAATTGCGTTGGGACGCAATGGAGTAGGCGCAGACTCGGGTGTCGCCCCGGCATCTGCTCCAGCTCCCGTTGCTCCCGCTGCTGCCGTTGCCGCGGACGTCGCGGCGAAGGCGCCCGCCACAGAAGAGGCTGCACCGGCCCCGGTATCGGCTCCGACGACGCCTGCTGACACCTCAGGTGCCGCAGGCCACGTCGTCACGGCTCCCAGCGTCGGTGTTTTCTGGAAGACCCCGCAGCCCGGTCAGCCTCCTTTCGTGGAGATCGGCAGCGAGGTCGAGGCCGGAGACACTCTCTGCATCGTCGAGGTCATGAAGCTGATGAACAACGTCACCAGCGACATCGCAGGCACCGTCGTCGCCGTTCATCAGGACAACGCGACCCAGGTCGAGTTCGGCACTCCGCTGTTCACCATCGCTCCGCGGGAGAGCTGAGCGGTGCGGCGTGTACTGATCGCCAATCGCGGCGAGATCGCCGTCCGCATCGTGAGGGCATGCTTCGACGAAGGAATCGAGAGCGTGCTCGCGGTATCCGAATGCGACAAGAACTCGTTGGCCGCGCAACTCGCCGACCGTGTAGTCGTCATCGGGCCCGGCTCGGCATCGGACAGCTACTTGTCCGTCGATCGAATAGTGGCTGCTGCGCTCTACGCAGACTGTGACGCCGTCCACCCCGGCTACGGCTTTCTGTCCGAGCGCACCGACCTCGTCGAGGCGTGTGCCGAGCATTCGATCACCTTCATCGGCCCGCCCGCCGAGGTGATGCGGCGCTCGGGTGACAAGCTCACCGCCAGACGGACTGCTGCCGATCTTGGTATTCCCACCGGATCCGGAACTGCTGGTCTGCAAACCACCGATGACGCAATCGCCGCTGCGGACGAGCTCGACGACTACCCGCTGTTGTTGAAGGCTTCCGCGGGCGGCGGCGGACGAGGTATGACGGTCATCCGAGACCGCGAGGACGTGCGCAAGCACTTCGCGCGGTCGTCCACCGAGGCGCAACGCGCCTTCGGAGACGGCACGATCTACCTCGAGCGGTATGTCGAATTCGCCCGGCACGTCGAGGTGCAAATTCTCGCCGACGCCCACGGACATGTCGTGCACCTCGGTGAGCGCGATTGTTCGACGCAACGTCGCTACCAGAAGCTCGTCGAAGAAGCACCTGCCGTTGGACTGCCGCAGGATCTGCTCGATCGGGTCCGCAACGCTGCGGTGAATCTCGCCAAGGGTCTCGACTACGTCGGGGCAGGAACCGTCGAATTCCTCGTCGACACCGAGCGCAACGATTTCGTGTTCCTGGAGGTCAACGCGCGAGTACAGGTCGAGCACCCGGTTACCGAGATGGTCACGTCGATCGACATCGTGCGCGAGCAGTTGCGTGTCGCCCGCGGCGAGTCGTTATCGTTCGCCCAGGACGAGGTCGTTCTCTCCGGCCATGCGATCGAGTGCCGAATCAACGCCGAAGATGCGCAGAACAACTTCTTGCCGCATCCCGGGAGGATTACCGGGTGGGTTGCACCGCAGGGAACCGGAATTCGCGTCGACACCTATGCGTTCCCCGGTGCTGAAATTCCGCCGTTCTACGACTCGATGATCGCCAAACTCATTGTGCATGCACCGAGCCGAGAGGAAGCTACCGTGCTCATGGGTCGCGCCTTGTCGAAGCTGAGCGTCGAGGGGGTTCCCACAACAATTCCGTTGCACTCTGCCCTTATGGCGGACAAGGAATTTCAGCACAGCCCGGTCACCACGAAGTGGCTGGAGAACGTCTTTCTGCCCAATTGGGAGGCTTGAACATGACAACCATCGACTTCGTCGATCAAACTCTCCGCGACGGCCAACAGAGCCTGTGGGGACTGAAGATGCGTCCGTTCCACGCGGCTGACGCACTGTCACATATCGACCGTGCAGGCTATCGCGTCGTGGACTTGACCGGACCGGGCATGTTCACCGTGTTGCTGCGCACGTTCAAGGACGATCCCTGGGCTGCAACCGATTTCCTCGTCGACGGACTGAAGAACAACGTCGTGCGCTGCGGTATGCGCACGATCAGCGTCATCGGGTTCAATCACACTCCGGACTCGATCATCGATCTTTGGATCCAGACCCTCATCAAGCACGGCGTGAAGAGTTTCTGGATCTACGACTGCCTGTACGACATGCCGACGATGCATCGCCTCGCCAAGGTCATCCACGACAACGGCGGAATCGCGGTTCCGGCCGTGATGTACGGCTTGACCGGTGCGCACGACGACCAGTTCTTCGCCGACCGCGCACGCGAGATGGCACATTGGGAGGGCGTCGAGAGCATCTACGTCGAGGACGCAGCGGGTGTGCTGACGCCCGAGCGTGCTGCGACACTGCTGCCCGCCATCCGTGCGGCAACGGGGACAGTCCCGCTGGAACTCCACTGCCACAACACCACCGGACTCGCGCCCCTCAACTACATAGAGGGAATGAAGGCCGGGTTCACGATCATGCACACCGCGTCGCGGCCGATGGCCAACGGACCGTCGTTGCCATCCACCGAGGCGATGGTCAATATCGTCGAGACGCTCGGTTTCAAGCACACCCTCGATAAGTCCACGTTCGCTCCCGTCGCAGAGAATTTCGAATGGGCTGCCCGTGACGCGGGGTTCGAGCCGTCGATTCCGTCGGAGTACGACCCGAGGATTTACGAGCACCAGCTGCCCGGTGGCATGACCGGAACGTTGATCAGCCAACTGCAGCAGCACGGAATGGCAGATCGATTCCCGCAGGTGCTCGAAGAAATCCCCAGGGTCCGACAGGAACTGGCGTCACCGATCATGGCAACCCCGTTCAGTCAGTTCGTCGGAATTCAGGCCGTGCTCAACGTCGTCACCGGTGAGCGGTACAAGCTGGTTCCCGACGAAGTCATCAGATACTCGATGGGCCACTACGGCCCACTCATCCGCGAAGTCGATCCGACTGTTCTGGACAAGATCCTCGAGTCTCCGCGGGCGAAGGAGTTCCAGAACTGGGTGCGCCCGCAGCCGACGCTGGCCGAGATCAAATTGCAGTTCCCCGCAGGAATCAGCGACGAGGACCTGCTGATGCGGTTCATGACGTCGAACGAGGAGGTGGACGCTATGTTGGCGGCCGGCCCGGTACGTACGGATCCTCGTCGAAGCGAGAGCGACGTGGTAGAGGCAATTCGAGACATCGCCCGTGGCTCGTCCGGAATCACGTCACTGTCCATCGCGCAACCTGGATGGTCCCTGGACGCCTGCAAGAATCACTGAATCGTCGATTCGAAAGGCGGCCACGATCGTAATCGATCGTGGCCGCCTTCCTCGTTGTGTGGCGGCCGCGCTCAGCCCGCGAGGACAGCATCCCGGACGACGTTGCGTTTGATCTTCATACTCGTCGTGCGCGGAAGAGAGTCCATGATGACCAGTCGGGTCGGTTTCTTATAGGACGCCAAAGACTTTCGGCAATGACCTTGCAAGTCGGCGAGAGTCAGTCGCGCGCCGTCGACAAGCACGACCACCGCGACAACGGACTGTCCCCACCGCGGATGCGGGGCTCCCACGATTGCGCATTCTGCGACCGCAGGATGCGCGGCGACTGTGGACTCGACCTCGGAGGGATAGACGTTCATCCCACCGCTGACGATCAAATCGGTGCGGCGGTCGCTGACGTATACGAAGCCCGCCGCGTCCATCGAGCCGAGATCGCCCGTGTGATACCAGCCGTCGACGAGGCTACGTGCGGTGGCGTCGGGCATATTCCAGTATCCGGTCATCAATGCAGGAGAACGAACTACTATCTCGCCCACCGATACCCCATCGTGCGGGATCGGCGCGCCGTTCTCGTCGCGGACATCGACCTCGGTGCCGTCGACGGCGCGTCCGACCGATCGGAACGGCTCCGAAGCTGCGCTCGACGGCTCGAAATCGCCTTCGCGGGTTGCGGTGACGAGTCCACCCGAGTTCTCTGTCATGCCCAGTCCCTCGACCAACCGGTCACCGACGGCGTCGTACAGTGCCCGTAGCTTCTCAGGGCCGGCATTCGAGGCAGAGTGCAGCACGGTGCAGAGGGTGGCGATGCGTTCGGGCGATGCCGTCACGGTCTCGACGAACTCATCGATGACGGGCGACGGCACGTAGGTGAATGTCACCGAGTACTGCTTGACAGCGTTCAGAAGACTCTCGACGGTCCACGGGCCGAGAATGACGATGGCACCGCCGATACGCAGGTGTGTGAGAACGTGCGCGGGAACGGTTGCCACGAACGACATGGATCCCGTCAGTGCGGCGACACTGTGCCGGGGGAGTCGGTATGCAGCAGTGTTGGACTCAGCGATCGCTCGGACGGTCCTGTGCGTCAGAACAGCGCCCTTGGGTCGTCCGGTGGTTCCGCTGGTGTAGCCGATGATGTACGGATCGTCAGCATCGAGGTCCGGTGTCTCGGCATCGTCGACCGGCGTCGACACGAGATCCTCGAACGCGACCGAACCCGGTACCGAGCGGTCGCCGTCGAGCACGACGCTGACGCGACCTTCCGTCGGGACATCGTTCATGACAGCAGTGTGCTTGCCTGTCCAGACCACGATCAGAGGATCGCAATCCTCGACGAGAACCGATACCTCAGTTGCGGTCAGGCGGGTGTTGATTGGCACCATGACCGCGCCGATTCGCGCCGCCCCGATGTACAACTCGACGTAGGCAGCGCTGTCATCGACAAACGTGGCGATGCGAGTTCCACGCTGCGCGCCGAGCTTTCGAAGGCCCGCTGCCAGTGCTCGGGAGGAGTGGTCGAGCTCCCGATAATCAACTGTTCGGCCGAACGGTTCGATCAGTGCAGGGGCGTCGGGGCGGTTACGCGCATGGCGTTCGATGCAGTCGGCGACAGTGATCGTGTGATCGGTGGCTGCGCGGGTGGTGTCGGGAGAACTCACCTGTGGATCCTTCGAGTTCGCGTCCAGTGTCAGGGCGCGATTGATTTGATGGTCATGCGGGCGAATTGTTCGGCGATGGCAGTGTCCGACATCCGATGCTTTTGTCCTGGGCGGTGCCAGCTGGGAACGCTGTTCAGAGCGCCGAGGAAAAGTCGGACAGACAGGCGGAGATCGAGTTCGGGGGCGAAGGCCCCGTCCTCCTTGGCTGCTGTCAGTAGATCGTAGATTCGTTGTTCGAAGCGGCGGCCTTCGGCTTGGACATCCTCGAGCCGCGGCCCCGTCAGTCTTTGACGTTCGTTGAAATAGATGGCAACGCGCTCGACGTTGCCGAGGTACCACTTCATCAATGCTTCGAGCAGTGCGGACAGCTCGTCGACCGCAGGTAAGCCTTTCGCCTCGATCTCTCGGGAAATCTCCTCGGACTGCGCGTGCGACTCCTTCATTATGCGGAGAAGCAGGTCTTCCTTCGAGGCGAAGTAGTAGTACAGGCTACCCTTGAGTACGCCGACCTCGTTGGCCACGTCTTGAAGCGATGCGCCGCTGTAGCCTTTCTCGAAGAAGATGCGGACGGCGGCTGCCATCACCTCTCTGTCGCGATTTCTGCGTTCCCCCTGCTTGGGGGCTGGCGAAGCGGTTGAATTCGTCGACGCCGACACGGTGCCTCCCCTAAGGTCGCGGTTCGAACTGACACAACGGATGAGCCAAAGCGTTCACAACCATACGTTTGGTAGTCAGTGTACGTGGCGCTTGACACAAAGGGAAACTGCGGCTTACGTTATCAACCAATCGTTTGGGAGACTAGCTCCCCAGTCGTGAACGGAGTTGCACCGCGTGACACAACAAGTTCCAACCGAACATTCCGCCCAGTTCGCTGAGTCCGCGGGCCAGTGGTTGCAGGACAACGTGCCGCAGCGGTGGCGGGAGCACCGGGGCACCCTCGCCGAAGAGGAATCGATCGACATCCGTCGAGAGTGGGACCGGCAGCTGTACAAGGCCGGCTACTCGGGCCTGTCGCTTCCATCCGAATTCGGCGGTCAGGGACTCGGCTTGGCCGAAGAAGTCGCGTTCAGCGAGCTCGCTGCGCGGGCTCAAGCCCCCGACGGCTTGGCCCGCATCGGGCGCATCCTTACCGCGCCGACCCTGATCGCCCACGGTACCGAGGCGCAACGTGCGCGGTTCCTGCCGCCGATCCTGCAGGGGCTGGAGACGTGGTGTCAAGGGTTTTCGGAGCCGGGTGCGGGTTCGGACCTCGCGGGGATCAGCTGCCGCGCAGAGAAGGTCGACGGCGGTTACGCGGTCACCGGACGCAAGATCTGGACGTCATTCGCGGCGTATTCGGACCGATGCCTGATGCTGGCGCGTACCGACCCCGAAGCGCGCAGGCACAAGAATTTGTCGATGTTCCTCCTCGACATGAAGCAGCCGGGCATCGACATCACCCCGATCAGGCAGATTTCCGGTGGGACGCACTTCGCCGAGGTTCACTTCGATCGTGTCTTCGTCGCCGACGACGAACTGATCGCAGGCGAGGGTGACGGGTGGAAAGTCGCCATGACCACGCTGATGAACGAGCGCGGCGGCGTCGAGGCGGCAAGTCGATACGTCGAGATGCGTGCCGACATGGACCTGCTGCAACATATGTGCGGAGACAACCCTCGTCGGGCCGATCTGCTCGAAGATCTCGACCGCCGAACCGATCTCGTTCGGTGGCAGATTTCCAAGGCCGTCACGCTGGAAGGTGACGAGGCAGCCTTCGTGCGCGCCACGTCCATCCTGAAGGTCCTGTGGAGCGAGCTGTGGCAGACGATCACCGAGACCGGCGTTCGGTATGCAACACCGGAGCTGCGTGATCATTGGCGCTTCCAGTATCTGGAAAGCAGGTCCTGCAGCATCTATTCGGGCACCTCCGAGATACAGCGAAACATCATCAGCGAACGAGTCCTGGGGTTGCCACGATGAACACCACCACTGTTTCACTACCGTCGGACATGGGAAGCGCTGCCGCCGAGGGCATTCGCGACATTCTCGAGCGCAGTGTCGGTAGCGCGAACATCGCGACCTTCGCCGAGGCGGAGTCACCGATGAGCTGGAAGGCACTCGTCGATTCGGGATGGACCCAGATCGCCGACGGCGACGACGACGATGCGCTGACACTTCGTGATCTCGTCGACGTCGTCTCTGTCTGGGGTGAGTACTGCGTACCGTTGCCGTTGGTCATCACTTTGCTGACCAGGCGTCACAGTGCGGCTGCCCGTTCTCACGACGGTCCGGTCTCGGTCGCCGTTCCCACGCCGCAGACCATGCAGGGCTGGGCAGTCGTCCCGTTCGGGCAGTTCCCGTCGGTGGTCCTGCTGGATGCGGTCGACGCCCCGTCGGTGATCGACATGCCGGAGTCTTCGCGTCTGGAGTTTGCTCCGACCCTGCAGCTCACCGAGATACCCGTCGCAACGACGCTGTCGGACGCTGCCGCTCGCGAATTCGCCGTGCTGTGGGCCGCAGAGGCGGCAGGAATAGCCCGCCGTCTTGTATCCGTCGGCGTCGACTACGTCAGTGGCCGGGACCAATTCGGAAAACCGATCGGTTCGTTCCAGGCCGTGAAGCACATTCTCGCCGACGCGCACATCGACGCAGAACAAGCGGAGACGTCGGTCCTGTGGGCAGCCGCCGATTCTGCAAGGTCGTTCGATCTATCCACGCACGGGATCGATCTAGCGATCGTTGTGGCTGAGCGGGTTGTACAGGTGCATGGCGGCATGGGGTTCACCTGGGAGATGGGGCTGCACTACTACCTCCGCCATCTCGTCACTCTTCGCGACCTCGTTGCAGGGCTGGCCCGCTCGGGCCGCTGAGTAGGTGGTGCCGACGTGGTGCTTGTCACACACTGCAACCGGGGGTTACAGTATCGAACGAACGGTTGGTAGTAATGCGATTGCTATCGCCGCGTGGAATCACTCGGAAGGTGGATGTCATGACGGGAATCGGATCGGTCGAACGAGCAGTCGAGGCCATCTCCCGCGGTGAAATGGTCGTCGTCGCAGACGACCACGATCGTGAGAACGAGGGCGACCTGATCATGGATGCGCACCTCGTCACCGAGAAGCAGATGGCGTTCTTTCTGCGCCACGGCAGCGGAATCGTGTGCACCCCGATGACTGCGGCTCGCGCGGACCGGTTGTCGCTTCCGCTGATGGTTGCGTCCAACTCCGACGCCATGGGTACCGCGTTCACGGTGACGGTGGATGCACGAGAGGCCGGTACCGGCATCTCGGCCTCTGCTCGGTGCATGACCGTCCATGCATTGGCGGCCTCGACGACGTCGCCGGCCGATCTGCGTCGGCCCGGCCACGTCTTCCCCTTGATTGCTGTCGACGGGGGAGTTCTGACACGGCGTGGCCACACCGAGGCGGGCGTCGACCTCGTGCGTATGGCGGGAAGCGAGGAGCCGGTTGCGGTCATCACCGAACTGGTGGACGACGACGGTGTGCCCGTGTCGGGATCCGGACTGACCGACTTCGCGGAACGTTGGAACTTGCCCTTTGTCACCGTGGAGGAGCTGGTCGCGTATCGGCGTAGGCACGAGGTGCCACCTGCCCCGCTGTCGAGCGCCGTTATCGATACCGAGTTCGGTACATTCGTGGCGCATGTCTTTCAAGATCGAGTCTCTGGCGTGGAACATGTCGCTCTCACAACCGGTCCCGAAATCCGCTCCGACATGCCCGTCACGGCGAGGGTGCACAGTGAGTGCCTGACCGGTGACGCTCTCGGCTCGCAGCGATGCGACTGTGGGCCCCAGCTGCGCGATGGTCTCCGGCTGGTGGCCGAGTCGCACAACGGTCTGCTTGTGTACCTTCGCGGTCAGGAAGGCCGAGGGATCGGCATCGGGAACAAGCTGGCGGCGTATGCATTGCAGGAACGCGGAGTCGACACTGTCGATGCGAATACTGCGCTCGGCCTACCCGTCGATGCACGCGAATACGATTGTGCTGCAGATATTTTGAGGTTCTTCGGTGTCACGTCCGTCGAGCTCATCACCAACAATCCGGACAAGGTGTCCGCGCTGCAAGCGAGCGGAATCGAAGTGCACTCCCGGTTGAACGCTCCGGTGCACTGGGGTGCACACAACGTCCACTACCTGCAGACCAAGCGTGAACGCATGGGCCACCTGTTGCCCGAGACGCCTTACCAGTTCCTGCAGTCTGTGTCCATCTGACCGGTCTGCTCAGACCACCCAATCGACGTTCGAAAGGCGAACACCATGACTACTTCCGTTCCCCAGGCATACGCGCAACTCGACATGACCGGCCGCAGCATCCTGGTGACCGGCGCAGGCAGTGGAATGGGAAGGGAAGCAGCGATTCTGCTCGCCGGACGCGGGGCACGGATCACGGCAGTAGATGTGAACGAGGCCGGCGGCAAAGAAACACTGCAAGCGATCGAGGCCATCGACGGTGAGGCGCAGTTCGTGCGCGCGGACATCACCGTCGAGAACGACGTGCAGACGATGGTGCAGGAAGCAGTCGACAAGTTCGGCGATTTGTACGGCGCCTTCAACAACGCGGGCATCATCGGTGCGGGCGGCGCGGTAGTCGATTTGGAGTATGACAAGTGGAAGACCGTCATGGACATCAACTTGAACGGCGCGTTCTTGTGCATGAAGTACGAGATTCCCGCGATCCTGGCAGGCGGCGGCGGATCTATCGTGAACACCGCCTCGACTGCCGCAGCGATTGCTTACCCGAATCTCCCGGCTTATGTCTCCAGCAAGCATGGTGTCCTCGGCCTGACGCGCCAGGTTGCGTTGGACTACGCGGCACAGAACATCCGTGTGAACGCCGTGCTTCCGGGTTCGACGATGACGCCACTCGCCGAGGAAGCCTTCGCCGATCCTGAGGTCAAGGCGAAAGCTGAAGCTGCGCAACCGATCGGACGCCTCGGACGTCCCGAGGAGATCGCCGAGATGGCAGCGTGGCTGTTGTCCGACGCGGCATCGTTTGTCGTCGGATCTGCCTTCTTCGTGGACGGCGGTGTGAACGCTGCGTGAGCGCCCCTCGCCGTCGTTTGCAGTGGTCTCGGTAGAGTGTGAGTCGGCGGCAGAGCAGAACGCGCAAGATCGAAGTTCAGAACAGGGGGCCTGTCGAATATGTCTACATCCGGCAAAGCGACCACGGTCCGCAAGTCCAACCCATCGGGTGCGGCCACTGCCGGCGACAAGCCCAAACGTGGGCGGCCGCGCAGTGTCAAGTTCGATGGTGACTCAGGTGAGCCGCTCGATGGACGGCGATCGAGGGATGCCGAGGTTCTCGACACTGCTATCCGCCTGTTCTGGGAGAAGGGCTACGCCTCGACGTCGGTGCAGGACTTGGCTGATGCCCTCGGGATGCTCAAAGGTAGCCTTTACTACTACATCGATACGAAGGAAACACTTCTTCGCAAAATCTTCGAAAATTCGCACGCCGAGGTGCAAGAGATTGCCGAGCGGCATAGGGCATCCCCAGGTCCCGCGATCGAGAAGCTGAGCGCTTTTCTCGAAGAGTACGCGTTGTGGTACCTCACGCATCTCCAGAGAGCGAGCCTCTTCGCGCGCGAGTGGCGTCACGCCAGCGACGATCTGCGGCCGCTTATGGCATCGCAACGCAAGTATTACGACGGTGTGCTGCGTGAGTTCATCGATACCGCGATGGACGAGGGCGGAATTGCCGGCGCCTCCGACCCTCGACTGACGACGTTTTTCATCATGTCCGCCATCTCGTCGATACCGGACTGGTACAACCCGAAGGGGAAGCAGAAGCCCCGCGAAGTCGCTGAGCAGTACGCACGAATGGCAGTCAAGCTGCTGGTTCCTGGCTGAAGCGACACGATTCCGAAAGTGCGCCCGCACCTTGGTGTGGGCGTTTCGGTCGTCGCTTCGGCCAATCGTTGACGGATGACGTCCCCGTCGATTTCGACAATTTGCCCGCGCGCCGAACGCTCGGTGGGTTCGGTCGATAGTGCAGCACCGACCGTGCTGCGACATTGGCGGCCTATTTGCGACGCCGCGGAGGGACGCGAGTTTTTTCGGTACCGACGATGCTGATTCGACTTCATTTGTCTACCAAACGATCGGTTGCTGTAAATCGCAAAATATGATTCACTTCACAGCGTGGAAGACGGGGTTGACGTAGAACTCGTAACCCTGTCAACCAGACGATTGGTAGATGGTAGATTCGAGACATTGTCCGAGCCCATCGAGTCCGTCGATGCAATTGCGCGGTCGGCGGCACAGAACGAGAGTTGTGTGGTGATGAACAAGCAGGTCGACAGCCCCGCTGACGCTGTAGCCGGAATCGGCGACGGGGCAACGGTCATGATCAGCGGTTTCGGCCCCCCCGGCCAGCCAGTGACGCTCATCGAAGCGCTCCTCGACAGCGGTGTTGGTGATCTGACGGTCATCAACAACAACGCAGGTGCCGGTGGAGATGCAATCGGTCAGCTTTTTGCCGCCAAGCGAGTACGCAAGGTGGTGTGTTCGTTCCCGAAGGCTATCGGGTCGACGATTTTCGACGAGCTGTACCACGCAGGGGAGATCGAGCTCGAGCTGGTTCCGCAGGGGACGCTTGCGGAACGCATTCGAGCAGCCGGAGCGGGTATCGGTGGGTTCTTCACCCGTACCGGATTCGGAACCGAGCTCGCCGAGGGCAAGGAAGTTCGCGAGATCGACGGTAAGGGTTATGTGTTCGAGCAACCCCTGTTCGCGGACTTCGCGTTGATCAAGGCCCGCGCGGGCGATGCTATGGGTAACCTCGTATACCGCAAGACAGGTCGCAATTTCGGCCCGGTGATGGCGCCCGCCGGTGCGATCACGGTCGCGGAAGTCGACGAGATCGTTCCCGTCGGCGCGCTGGACCCGGAAGTAATCGTCACTCCTGGCATCTACGTGGATCGAATTGTCTCCGACGCGGTCGCGTCGACGAAGAGCGGAGTGTGACTCGTGGTTCTCTCACGTAAGGAAATCGCAGCACGCGTCGCGAAAGACATTCCCGACGGCTCGTACGTCAACCTCGGCATCGGAATCCCGACGCTGGTCGCCGATTTCATTCCCGACGACCGAGAAATAATTCTCCATACCGAGAATGGACTCCTCGGCATGGGACCGGCTGCCGAAGAAGGTCACGAAGACCCGGACCTCATCAATGCCGGAAAAATTTACGTGACCGAAGGCGTCGGTGCGTCCTACTTTCACCACGCCGATTCTTTCGCGATGATGCGTGGCGGCCATCTGGACGTGTGTGTCATGGGTGCATACCAAGTGTCGGTAGACGGAGACCTGGCCAACTGGCGTACGGATTCGCCGTCGGTAATTCCGGGGGTTGGAGGCGCGATGGACCTCGCTTCTGGGGCGCGGCGGGTTTTCGTCATCATGGACCTTTTCTCGCGCAGCGGTGAATGCAAAATTGTCAGAGAATGTACGTACCCATTGACCGGAAAAAGCTGCGTCGAAAGGATTTACACCGACATCGCTTTGTTCGAGACCGGCGCGGACAAGCTGGTGGTGCTCGATATCTTCGACGAAGGTGACATCGACTCGCTCGCCGAACGTATCGGCCTCGATCTCGTCGACGGACGCACCTCGTGAGCGTCGTCTCCACTACGGTCGAGGACGGCGTTGCTGTTCTTACGATGGACAACCCGCCGGTGAACTCGGGCAACGCGGCGATGCGCAGCGGCCTCGCCGACGCACTCGACAGTATTGCTGCGCGTGAGGACATACGAGCCGTCGTCATCGCGTCTGCGAACAAACACTTCTACGCTGGATCCGACATCTCTGAGTTCGACCGACCTCTTGTCGATCCCCAATTGCCTGCGGTTATCGAACGTATCGAGACTTTGACCGTGCCGGTGGTCGCAGCGATCACCGGTCTTGCGCTCGGCGGCGGGTTCGAACTAGCACTCGGATGTGACGCGCGGATTGCGGATACTACTGCCGCGGTGGGCTTTCCGGAGGTCACTCTAGGAATCTTGCCGGGAGCAGGCGGTACCGTGCGTGGTGCCAGGCTTGTCGGTGTGCCGGCTGCGATAGATCTCGTTGCATCCGCAAGACGGGTAAAGGCGGACGAGGCACTGCGATTGGGCCTGGTCGACGAGGTCGTCGAATCAGCGGACCTCGTGCACGCTGCAACGGAGCGTGCGCAGCAGATGCAGGGCAAGAACCGTCTGCGCGATCGCACTGCGCCTGCTGCTTCCGTCGAGGAGATCGACGCGGCGCGAGCGATTGCGTCGAAGCGAGCGCGACCCAACGTTCTTGCGGCGATCGAGGCCGTGTGCCGCGGCGTAGACATCGACGCATCCGACGCCCTGGCGGAGGAACGGTTGCTGTTCGACTCGCTGCGCGTCGGCGCCGAGTCGTCGAACCTGCGCTATCTGTTCTTCGCCAAGAGCGCTGCCGCGAAAGCGTTGCGCACCGAGGCCAAGGCACCGGCAGTGTCCGTCGTTGGAATTGCGGGTGCAGGAACGATGGGAGCTGCGTTGGCTCGTGCGTTCCGCGCGCGCCGCTACGACGTCATCGTGTACGACACCAATCGCCAGGCCTTGGACCGAGTGACTGCGAATTCCGATATCACAGTGACGGATTCGATCGCAGACTTGGGCAAGACCGGACTGATCGTCGACGCTGTGTTCGAGGACATGGACGTCAAGAAGTCCTTGCTCACCTCGCTCGAACCACACCTTGCAGACGACGCCGTTATCGTCAGCAACACCTCCTACCTCGACCTGAACGAGATGGCCTCGGCCCTCGACAGGCCACAACGATTCGCGGGTCTGCACTTCTTCAACCCGCCGGACCGCAATCCCCTCGTCGAGGTCATCCGCGCCGGAACGACCGACGGCAGCACGCTCGCGGTCCTGGCGTCGATCGTTGCGAAGCTCGGCAAGTCACCCATCCCGGCGGGTATCGGCGACGGCTTCGTCGCCAACCGTGTGTACGCCGACTACCGCTCGCAGGTAGAGTTCCTGGTGGAGGAAGGTGCGTCGCCGGCAGAGGTCGATGCCGCGCTCGTCGAGCTGGGTTTCGCCATCGGGCCGTTCGCCGTGGCCGACATGTCGGGTCTCGACATCGCGTGGGCCAGACGAAAGCGACTGGCACCGAATCGCGATCCCGAGCAACGCTACGTCACGATTGCGGACCGGCTGTGCGAAGCAGGCAGACTCGGCAAGAAGACGGGGGCAGGTTGGTACGCCTACCCGGACGGGGCAAAGCGCGGCATTCCCGACGAGGTGGCGGCCTCGATCATCGACGACGCCCGCAGGGACGCGGGGGTCGCTCCACGATCGATCGACGGGGACGAGATCAGGGATCGTGTTCAAGGCTCGATGGTGTGCGCTGCGGCGAGTCTCGTCGAGAATGGCATCGCAGGCCGCGCGTCGGACATCGACGTCGCGATGACCGAAGGGTTCGCGTTTCCGAAATGGCTCGGTGGCCCGGTTCGTGCACTTGCTCTGCGTGATCCGTCGGACGTAATCGACGTACTCGCGGTGGTCCACCGCTCGTGCCCATTATCGTTCGCGTCCGCCGAGCCCGCGACGCGAGGCGAGATGCCTGAGCTCATCGGAAGAATTCTGGAGTCGGTCCGATGACCACGACCGACTCGATAGTACGAAACAAAGGAATCGGCATGTCGCAGAAAACAGTTGCTTTGAATTGGGGTGGCAGCACCTGGGACGGCTCCATCGAGTGGCCGCAGGGTAGTAGCCGTGCATACGACCTGGCGGTTCTGCTCGAAACAGGCATGACCCGACACGCGGCGCATCCGCCGTTCTCGTACGCGCTGGTGAAGAAGCACCACGAACACCCCTATCCCGGCGGAATCTCATCGGCTATGGAGATGTTGACCATGGGTGCGCACGTCGGTACTCATGTCGACGCGCCGGGACACATCTCGCTCGACGGCTGCATCTTCGGTGGGCGCGTAGTAGGTGACTACGAGAGTTCCTACGACGGAATCTCCGTCGGGTCTGTCGAGGAGCTTCCCCCGCTGATCGGTCCCGGTCACCTCGTCGACGGCGAAGTCCTGTTCGGACGTGAGCTCACGCCTGCCGACGGTTTCGGCGCTGACGAACTCGAGTCTTGGTTCGCCCATCGCACGCCGCCCGCCCCGGGATCCATCGTGGTGTTCCGCACCGGTTACATGAAGTACTGGCACGACACCGACAAGTACCTCGGAACCGGAAAAGGACTGCCCGGGGTCACGTTGTCCGGCGCGAAATGGTTGACCGACAGGGGTGTTCGCGCTGTCGGTAGCGACACCGTCAATTTCGAGAACAAGCCCCAGTGGACCGTTCCGGCCCTGAACGTCCATGTCCATATGCTGGTCGAGAACGGTACTCCGATCATGGAGTCGCTCGACTTGGAAGCTCTTGCAGCGGACAAGATCGAAGACTTCTTCTTCGTGGCGTCGGCGCTTCGTATCAAGGGCGGCACCGGATCTCCCATTCGCCCACTCGCATTCGTCGGAGGAAACAAGTGACTGACGCACCCCTGCTGGTCGAGAAGGACGGGTACGTCACCTGGTTGACGCTGAACCGTCCGGCTCGCCTGAACGCATTGAGCGACGATCTGCTCGACATGCTCGAATCGAGTCTATACGAGATCGCGAAAACCGATCAGCGTGTCATCGTGCTGCGCGGCGCAGGTCGCGCATTCTGTTCCGGATACGACATCGCACCGGACTCGTCCGAGGTGGGGTATGCAGCCGAACGCTCGGCGATCGAGGACCGAGATCGGTTGCTCTCAAACGTAGAGCGATTTACCCAGATCTGGCGTCAGCCGCAGCCGGTGATCGCTGCGATCCACGGGGTATGTGCAGCTGGTGGAACTCAGCTGGCGTCGCTGTGCGACATCACTCTCGTCGCCGACGATGCGATGATCATGGCCTCTCCCGCCCTGCCACTCGGCGGCGGTTACATCTCGCCGCTCTGGGAACATCTCGTGGGATCCAAGCGTGCCAAACTGATGTCGTTCGATGCCGGCCGTCGGATCACTGGCAAGAAGGCCAACGAATGGGGTTGGGCTGCCGAGTCGTTCCCGTCAGAAGAGTTCGACGGAGAAGTTCGTCGCACTGCGCACTCCATCGCCCGGACCCCGTTGGATTTGTTGAAGCTCAAGAAGGAAGCGGTCAACAGGGCAGCGGAGACGTCAGGACTACTGAGCTACATGCGTATGGGTGCCGAGACCGACGCTTTGCTTCACCTCACACCCGACGTTGCGATGTATCAGTCGTGGATCAAGGAAAGCGGCGTCAAGGCGGCCATCAAGCGATTCAACGAAGTTCCTACAGGGGCCGAGGGAGTGGACAATGCCTGAAGCTGTCATCGTTTCCATCGCCCGTTCCCCGATCGGCAGGGCAGGGAGAGGCTCGCTGGTAGGTATACGTGGCGACGACCTGACCGCCCAGATGGTGACTGCGGCGCTGGACATGATTCCCGAACTCGATCGGAACTCCGTCGACGATCTCCTCCTCGGGTGTGGGTTACCCGGTGGCGAACAGGGTTTCAACATGGCGCGTATCGTCGCGATCCTTGCCGGCCTCGACGACGTGCCGGGAACGACGGTCAACCGCTACTGCGCCTCGTCGGTACAGACGACGCGCAATGCCTTTCACGCGATCAAGGCGGGGGAGGGCGACATCTTTATTTCGGCCGGCGTCGAACAGGTGTCGAGACTCGCTGCTGGTAACTCGGATACGTTCCCTGACACTCACAACCCGCTGTTCGCGGACGCAGAGGCTCGAAGCGCCGAACTTGCGGTAGGTGGAACCGCGTGGTCGGAGCCACGAGACTCCGGACTTCTGCCCGATGCCTACATGTCCATGGGGCTCACGGCGGAGAACGTTGCTCAGCTGACCGGTATCTCGCGGGAAGAGCAGGACCGCTGGGCCGTTCGTAGCCAGAACTTGGCCGAGAAGGCCGTTACCTCCGGCCATTTCGAAACTGAGATCACTCCGGTGGTGTTGCCCGACGGCACCGTTGTGGCCACCGATGACAGCCCGCGTGCAGGTACGACGTATGAAAAGATCAGCGGGTTGAAACCGGTGTTCCGGCCGGATGGGACCGTCACCGCGGGAAATGCGTGCCCGTTGAACGACGGTGCTGCCGCGATGGTGATCATGTCCGACACGAAGGCGAAAGAGCTCGGGGTTGAGCCGTTGGCTCGGATCGTCTCTACCGGTGTGTCGGCACTGTCCCCGGAAATCATGGGACTCGGTCCGATCGAGGCATCACGTCGTGCGCTCGCCAAGGCAGGACTCAGTATCGACGACATGGACCTCGTCGAGATCAACGAGGCGTTCGCCGTACAGGTCATCGGCTCGGCGCGTGAACTGAAGATCGACGAGGACAAGCTGAACGTTGCCGGCGGCGCGATAGCGTTGGGTCACCCTTTCGGTATGACCGGTGTAAGGATCACCGCGACGTTGCTCAACAACCTGGGCGCTCGAGACGGGCAGTTCGGACTGGAAACGATGTGCGTCGGCGGAGGTCAGGGTATGGCTATGGTGATCGAGCGGCTGTGACTGAAGCCGGAGCCCGCGTCGAACCACCCTCGACGCGGGCTCGTGTCAGCTGGCACCAAGAGTGTCAGTGGCGTGGGGGCGGTAGTTCAGCCACTTCCACTTGACACGCTCCCGTGGGTCGAGTCCGCCCCAAATCCCGTGAGCTTCATTCGTTTCGATCGCAAATGTCAAACAAGTGAGCTGGACCGGGCAGGCGCTGCAAATCGCCGAAGCAACAGAAGCAAACTCAGGGTGCTCGTCGAAGTCGTAGAAGAATTCGGATCGGGACGAGCGGCACGACGCCTCTAGCTGCCACGCCCACGAGTCTGCAGTGCGTGCAGGAATGTTCATGGCAAGTTCACGCATTTCGATTGATCACTCTCGCCTGGACTCAGCCGAGACGTTCGAATATTGCTGCGAGGCCTTGTCCGCCTCCGATGCACATGGTTTCGAGACCGTATCGTGCTTCACGGCGCTGCATTTCGCGGAGAAGCGTGGCGAGGATCCGTCCACCGGTGGCACCGACGGGGTGTCCGAGGGAGATGCCGGAGCCGTTGGGGTTGAGGCGGTGGTCGTCAGGTTCGACGTGCCAGGTACGCAGCACGGCGAGGGCTTGTGCGGCGAAGGCTTCGTTGAGTTCGATGACACCCATGTCGTCCAAGGTGAGTCCGGCTCGGCCGAGGGCTTTTTCGGTTGCCGGTACAGGTCCGATGCCCATCGTGGCCGGAGGCACCCCAGCGACGGCCCACGAGACGAGTTTCGCGATAGGAAGGAGCCCGAGTCGGGCAGCGTTCTCGGGGGTGGTGACGATGGCGAGGGCGGCCCCGTCGTTCTGGCCACTGGCGTTGCCTGCGGTGACGGTGGAGTCGGCGTCGATCTTCGCGCGGATGGGCCGCAACTTCGCCAGAGATTCGATGGAGGTGTCGGCGCGAGGGTGCTCGTCGGTATCGACGACGACGGGATCGGATTTGCGTTGTGGAACAGAGACTCCGACGATCTCTTCGGCGAAGACACCGTTCTTCTGCGCGGCGACCGCCTTCTGATGGGAGGCGACGGCGAGGGCGTCCTGGTCGGCGCGGCTGATGGAGAACTCTGCGCGAAGGTTCTCCGCGGTCTCGATCATGCCGCCGGGAGCGGGAAAGTTCTTGCCGCCTGCGGTGACGCGGGCGCGAGCGAGACGGTCGGACAGTGCGACGGCTTCCGCTTTGACGCCCCACCGCATTCCGGTGGCGTAGAACTCGGCCTGGCTCATGCTTTCCGCGCCGCCGGCGAGGACGAGGTCACTGGCGCCGGTCTGGACTTGCATGCAGGCCTGGAGAACCGCCTGTAAGCCCGATCCGCAGCGACGATCGATTTGTTGGCCGGGGACGTCGATTCCAAGGCCTGCGTCGAGAGCGGCGACGCGTCCGAGTGCAGGCGCTTCACCGTTCGGCGACGCCTGCCCGAGGATGACGTCGTCGATGTCGGAACCGGAAATGCCGGTGCGGGTGACTAGTTCGGTGATCACTGCGGCAGCGAGGGCTTCCGGCGCGATGCCGGAGAACACGCCGCCGAAGCGGCCGACGGGGGTGCGGAGGGGTTCGCAGATGACGGCGTCAGGCATGAAGGATCCTTCGATGTCGTGTACGTGCGGCGATGGACCTGGGCTGCACGAGCGAGGTGGTGCGTGCGGAGGTCGAAGCTCGGCGGAATTCAAGATGCGATCCGAGACTACCAAACGATCGATTGACGGATAGGTTATAGAGCCTGTCGACGTGATGTGCTCGCCTCTCGAGGCATTGACAAGCGAGACGTGCGTCACTTAGTGTTTGGCCACCAAACGATCGTTTGAATAACAACCATGGAAATGGATCCGTGATGACCGAACCCACAGTGGAACTCGACTCCGACGCTTCAAGTGATCGCGCAGTCGCCGGCCGAACCGGACGCCGCGCAGGAATTGCCGGCGGCGTCGGCACCATGATCGAGGGTTACGACAACAGCATTTACGCCTACATGGCGGTCTTCTTGGCACCCGTTTTCTTTCCATCGGAAGATTCTGTTGCGTCGCTGCTCTCAACCCTGCTCGTCTTTGCTGTGGCCTACATCGCGCGACCGTTCGGTGGAGTGCTGTTCGGGTACATCGGAGACCGCGTCAGTAGGCGCACCGCACTCATGACGACGCTGCTGTGCATGGGCGGCGCGAGTACGATCATCGGCCTGTTGCCCAGTCATGCAACGATTGGGCCGCTCGCCGCGGTGCTTCTCGTTCTCCTTCGCGTTGTGCAGGGTATGTCGGTCGGCGGCGAGGTTGCCGGTGCCGCAACGGTGGTTTCCGAAGCTGCCCCCAAGGGCAAGCGTGGTCGTTATGGTGCGCTCAATCCATTCGGCGCCACAATGGGATTCGCGCTCGCGTCCGCGACAGCCGGGGCCGTTACGTTTCTGACGACCGACGAGCAGATGCAGTCGTGGGCGTGGAGAATTCCGTTCTTGCTTGCATTTCCACTCACTGCCGTCTGCTGGGTTCTCCGTCGCTCGCTCGTCGAGCACTCGGTGAAGAAAGAGCGCGAGGACGGGGCTAAGACCCCGTTCGTCCAGGTGTTCAAGAGTGAACCGCTAGCGCTGGCCAAGGCCGTCGGCTTGAGCCTTTCTGTGAACGGAACTGCATACTTCGGACTCACTTACCTCAGCATTCATCTGATTCAGCGTCTCGGCTACGAGAAGACCCCGGTGTACTGGACGCTGACGATCGTCGTGGCAGGCGCGGCGCTGCTCATGCTTCCGATCGGCCGACTCGCGGACCGGATCGGGCTGGCGCCGACCGCAATGATCGGGCTGGCGGGCTACCTTGTATTAACTTATCCCGCAATGGTTCTCATGGAAAACGGTGCATTCGCTCTGGTAACGCTGGGGCTCGTCATGGTCATGATCAATACGTCTTTTCTGCAGGTCGCTGGGTACACCAGTATTCCCGAGCTGTTTCCATCCGACATCCGCTACACCGGCACGGCTCTCGGATGGAATATCGGTGTAGTCATCGCAGGTGGGACTGCTCCAGCGTTGGCGGTCTGGTTGATCGAGACGACGGGCAGCAACCGCGCCCCCGCATTCTTCGTGATGCTGTGTGCCATCATCGGGCTTGCCAGTGCTGTCGCCATCCTGAGAGGACAGGGGAAAAAAGCCGCGTCGTGAGCGAATCCGAGACCCCGAGTCCGTGACATCGCTGCATGCGGCCACGGCACCAGGATGCTGATGGGGCGAGTCGGACAAGTTATCGGAAAAGTCCGAAATCGCCACGGTTGGATGGCCCGCGCCTGATGAGCGCGGGCCATCCGGCGTTTCAGGCGAGACCTCACTCAACAAGCGGTGGTTTGTCGACATTGTCTACGACTGACACAGGGTGTAGCCGGTTCGTCTATTCCGCCGCTGGATTCGATCCGTCGAACGTACTTGCACGTGAGCACCAGGGCATCTAGGCTGAATTCAACCAAACGAACGTTTGAAAGTGAGTGGTTATGGACGTAACGCCCGCAGGCATCAAGTTGATCTTGTCGACACTTCAGGACTCCGAATTCGACCAGGCCGAGGTAATCATCGGAGATGTTCGGCTTGCCGTCGCCCGAAACGGTCAGGAACTGTCCGGTGCGACGACCCCTGCCCCCGCCGCAATCGCCGCTGCTCCGACCCTCGCTGCCCCGGCCCCCGTAGCTCCTGCGGCGAGCCCAGCTGCTGCGTCCACCGGAACTGCTGCTTCGACATCGAATTCCGGCCATGTCGTCTGTTCTCCCTCCGTCGGAGTGTTCTGGCGCGCGTCGTCACCCGGCGCAGCTCCGTTCGTTGAGGTCGGGCAGGATGTCGCGCGCGGTGACACTATCGGCATCGTCGAGGTCATGAAGTTGATGAATAACGTCTCCGCCGACATCGACGGTGTCGTCACCGCGGTCCACGTCGACAACGCGGGTGCGGTCGAGTTCGGTACGCCCCTGGTGACCATCGAGCCGAAGGCCTGACCGTTGAGTGCGAACACCATTCGTCGGGTACTCGTCGCCAATCGCGGTGAGATCGCGGTACGAATCATCAGAGCGTGCTTCGACGAGGGAGTCGAGAGTGTGCTTGCCTGCTCCGCTGCCGACACCGAGACGCTCGCTGCCCGCCTCGCCGATCGTGTCGTGATCATCGGCCCCGCATCTGCCAGCGAGAGTTACCTCGACATCCCACGCGTCGTGCAGGCAGCCATCGCCACCGAGTGCGACGCGCTGCACCCGGGATACGGCTTCCTGTCCGAACGTCCAGAACTCGTAGATGCGTGCGAGGAGAACGGCATCGTCTACGTCGGCCCTCCCGCAGACATCATGCGTCGATCGGGCTCGAAGTTGGGGGCACGAGCGGTCGCCGACGAAGTCGGCATCCCCACGGGTGCGGGATCTGGCGGGCTCGCCAGCGCCGACGACGCGATTGCGGCGGCACGCGAACTCGGGTTCCCGTTGCTGCTCAAGGCTTCCGCAGGTGGCGGAGGGCGAGGAATGACGATCCTGCGCAGCGAAGACGAGGTCAAAGCCGGATACCTGCGTTCGAGCGTTGAAGCCGAGCGTGCATTCGGTGACGGCACCGTGTATCTGGAGCCCTACGTCGAGCGCGCACGGCACGTGGAAGTGCAGATACTCGCAGACGAGCACGGAAACGTCTGCCACCTCGGCGAGCGAGACTGTTCCACCCAGCGGCGCTACCAGAAAGTCATCGAGGAAGCTCCGGCAGCAGGCCTTCCCGAGCACCTGATCAAGCGAATCCGCTGCGCTGCAGTCGATTTATGCCGCGGGCTCAACTATGTCGGCGCAGGCACTGTCGAATTCCTCGTGGACGCCGACAAGAACACGTTCGTCTTTCTCGAGGTCAATGCGCGCGTGCAGGTGGAACACCCCATCTCCGAGGCGGTCACCGGGATCGACATCGTCCGCGAGCAACTCCGAATCGCGCAGGGACTACCGCTGTCGTTCAAGCAGGAGGACGTCGTCCTCGCTGGCCACGCAATCGAGTGCCGACTCAACGCCGAGGACACTGCCCGCAACTTCGCACCGACGCCCGGCACGATCACCGAATGGACCGTCCCGCGCGGTGAGGGGGTACGAGTAGACACGTTCGTGCATGCAGGCGCGGTGATCTCACCGTGGTACGACTCGATGATCGCCAAGATCATCGTGCACGCCCCGACGCGCGTCGAAGCAATCGACCGTATGCGACGAGTGCTAGCGAAGACTCGCGTCGAAGGCGTGTCCACGACCGCCGATATCCACCAAGCGATTCTGGCGCATCCGGACTTCCAGAAGTCCCCGGTGACCACGAAGTGGCTGGAAGATGTCTTCCTCCCCGACTGGGACCGGACACCACCGTCGGCGAACACCGCTCCGTCGGTCTCGGCCTGACACTCATCGAGGAGAACCAATGCACATCGAATTCGTCGAGCAGAGCCTGCGGGACGGTCAGCAGAGCCTGTGGGGCATGCGGTTGCGTGCGTACGAAGCCGCCGGTGCGCTCCCGTATCTGAAGGACGCGGGATACCGCACGGTCGACCTCACCGGTGCCGGTATGTTCACGGTCCTGCTACGTGAGTACGGCGACAACCCCTGGGACACACTCGACTTTCTCGTCGCAGGCCTTGGGGAGAACGAACTCCGCTCGGGGTTGCGGACATTGAGTTGCGTTGGGTTCGCGCCCACCCCGCAGGTCATCATGGATCTCTGGATCCAGACCTTGATCAAGCACGGTGTGACGAGCTTCTGGTTGTACGACTGCCTGTACGACATGGAGCTGATGGAGCACATGGTTCGAGTCGTCAAAGATGCAGGCGGACAGCCTGTCCCGGCCATCATGTACGGCTTGACCGACGTGCACGACGATGCGTACTTCGCTGAACGAGCCGCTCTCATGGCGTCGTGGGACGGCGTCGAGTCGATCTACTTCGAGGATGCGGCCGGTGTCTTGAAGCCTGAACGGGCGCGGACGCTGCTGCCTGCCATCCGTCAGGCCACCGGGGACATTCCCCTCGAGCTCCACTGCCACAACACGACGAACCTTGCTCAGCACAACTACATCGTCGGTGTAGAGTCCGGATTCACTCGACTCCACACCGCATCGCGGCCTATGGCGAACGGTCCGTCGCTACCCTCCACGGAATCGATGGTCACCATCATCGAGCACATGGGCCACACGCACGGGCTCGACGCGTCGACCTTCCCGCCCGTCGCCGAACACTTCGAGCAGGTCGCGCGCGATGCAGGCCGATCGACCGGCATCCCGGCCGAGTACGACCCGCGCATGTACGATCACCAACTGCCGGGCGGAATGACCGGAACTCTGATCAATCAGCTCGAGCGCCACGGCATGGGTCATCGCTTCCCCGAGGTGCTGCAAGCCATCCCGCAGGTTCGCACGGACTTGGGATCACCGATCATGGCGACCCCGTTCTCGCAATTCGTCGGAGTGCAAGCCGTTCTCAACATCATCACCGGCGACCCGTACTCGATGGTGTCCGACGAGGTCATTCACTACGTGCTCGGTCACTACGGTCCCGTGCCTGCGCCCGTCGCGCCCGACGTACTGAACAAGATCCTCGCAAACCCTCGTGCGCAGCAGTTGAAGTCGTGGACGCGTCCGAACCCGACACTCGAAGAGATCAGGGCGCAATTCGCCCCGGGGATCTCGGACGAGGAACTGCTGATTCGTTTCATGATGTCCGACGAAGAAGTGGACGCGATGCTTGCCAAAGGGCCGCTGCGCCTCGACCGCCGTCGAAGCAGCCCCACTGTCGAATCCGTCGTCGACCTGCTGGCGGACTCGGACGGCAGCGGTTCGTTCTTTGTGTCCACCCCGGATTACAGCATCCACGCAGTTCGTACCCGGGTGACGCGGTGAGCGCAACCACGGTTGCGTACGATGAGCTTCCCGCGCTCGGCGAACTCGGGGTCAGGCATTCGTGGGGCCTGCTTCCTGAGGCCGATGGCACGCTGTCCTGGATCGGCGCCGACGCGCGTCGTCGGGCGGCAGCCACGGTCACCGAGGGACGCTCGTTCGGTCTCAGCGAGCCTATGGCGACGTTCGACACACCCATGTTCGGCCGAGATGCCATGCAGCACAGGGTCGTAGAAGCTGGACGGAACGAACTCGAAGACGTCATCGACCGCTTCAACCCGCAGGCGTACTCCCAGATCGACGGCCTTGCACACGTCCGCGCGCGAGAATTCGGCTTCTACGGCGGCGCCGTCGAAATGACGGACGCCCGTGACCGACTCGGCATGCACCACTGGGCTGACCGCACGATCGTCGGCCGAGGCGTCCTCTTGGACGTACACCGGTCCAGGATCGAACGCGGTGCCGCGGACGATCCGACTTCGGGCTCGCCGATCCACCCCGACGAGCTCGCTCAGGTGGCAGCCGAACAAGCGGTGACCTTCGAACGCGGCGACATCGTTCTGGTGCGGGACCGGTTGGCTCGAAGCGTTTCGGACCGCATCAGTGAAGGACTCGACCAAGGCATGGAACGGTCTGCACGCCGGCGAAGCGACCGCGCAATTCCTGTGGGACCACGGGGTCGCGATGCTTGGTGCAGACAACCCGGCCGTCGAGGACGCGCCAGGGTCTCGCGAAGCAGGGTCACTGCACCGCAGGCTTCTAGCGCTCGGGTTGTCCCTAATGGAACTGCTCCGGCTGGATCTATTGGCTCAGGCATGCGTCGAGATCCGGCGGTGGGAATTCTTGTTCACGGCCGCACCGCTGCCGGTTCACGGAGCAGTCAGCTCACCTGCGAACGCACTCGCAATTCTCTGAGCGTTCGGCGACGGCCGGTGTCGACATCTATTTCATTCAATTCAACGTTTGGTGAAAATTATGACAACTCAGACACATCACACCCGTGGTGACGTTGAGCAATTCGCGGCGAAGGCGGAACAGTGGCTCGCCGACGCGGTGCCCGCGAAATGGAAGAACAACCGCGGCACGCTGACCGGGCACGAAATGGACGAGCTCCGCAGAGAGTGGGACTTCATTCTGTGGGAGGGCGGTTACTCGGGCCTGTCGATCCCGAAGGAGTACGGCGGACGGGGCCTCGGATTGGCCGAGGAAATCATCTTCCATGTCCTGGCCGGAAGTGCGCAGGCACCCGATGGGCTTGCGCGAGTTGGCAAATCGCTTGTCGCACCCATGCTCATCAAGAACGGTACCGAAGCGCAGCGGTCGAAGTACATCCCCTCCATCATGAATGGCACCGAAGTATGGTGCCAGGGCTTCTCGGAGCCCGAGGCCGGCTCGGACATGGCAAACATTCAGATGCGTGCGCGCAGGGTGGACGGGGGATACATCCTCAATGGGGTGAAGACGTGGACGTCGTTCGCTCAGCATGCTCGTCGGTGCTTCGTACTCGCCCAGACCCAACCCGAGGCGCGGCGTTACCGCAACTTGTCGATGTTCTTGGTGGACATGGACCAGCCCGGTGTCTCCATCAGCAACATCAAGCAGATCTCCGGAGCGATGCACTTCGCCGAAACTCGCTTCGACGACGTGTTTGTCGCCGACGAGGATCGCGTCGGCGACGACGGTGACGGTTGGGGTGTAGCGATGCGAGTGCTCGGTGACGAGCGGGGCGGCATCGAGACTGCAGCACGATACGTGGAAATTCGGTCCGACGTCGATGCCCTTCTCTCGGCGCTCGGTGACAACCCACGGTACGCGGACAGGCTGAAGGACTTGGATATTCGGACCGAGCTAGTCCGATGGCAGCTCGCGAAGATCGCTGATCTGGAAACGACAGGCGACGAGGCGAAGTTGGGCCGGGCCGCATCCGTGCTGAAGCTGATGTGGAGCGAGTTGTGGCAGGACGTCACCAGGCTTGGCGTCACGCGCACCCCCGTCGAGGAACATAAACACTGGACCTACCAATACCTCGAAGCTCGCGCGGTGACGATCTACGGCGGTTCCAGTGAAATTCAACGCAACATTCTGTCCGAGCGAGTGCTGGGGCTTCCCAGATGAGCACTGACCAGTTGGAGGTAACGATGCGCCACTCCATGAACACGATGCCCACCGAGATCGGCCAGATGGGTGCAGAAGGCATCCGCGATCTCGTCAAGCGAGCCACCGCGCTGGCGCCCATTGCTACCTACGCCGAGCAGTCCGAACCGCCGGTTTCGTGGGCGTCGATCGCCTCGGCCGGATGGGATCTCGCGGGTGTCGTCGAAGATGGCGAGGGTGCGACGTCTCGCGACCTGGTCTCGATGGCTCGTGAATGGGGATACGGCTGCATTCCTCAACCTCTCTTGCCGACCTTACTGGCAAAGCGGCACTCGGCGGTGGCGCGTGAATGCGACGGACCAGTGACATTCGCACTTGCTCTCGGTGGGCAATCGTTGATCCCCTTCGGCACTGTTGACGGCATCTCCTTCGTCACAACGCTCGGCGACAACGGTGGAACTCTCATGTCAATGCCCCGAGGTGAACAGGACGGCGTCGACCTTGTTGCTCGTGGAGTCCGCACATCGGCGGAAGTCACGACGTCGATGACCGAAGGAGTCGCTAAGGAGGTCGCCCTCGTGTTCGCGGCCGAGGCGCTCGGTGGGGCAGAGCGGTTGTTGGCTGACTCGATCGAGTTCGTCAAGCAGCGCACCCAGTTCGGACGCCCCGTCGGATCCTTTCAAGCCGTCAAACACAAGCTGGCCAATGCGGCCGTCGCGGTCGAATCCGCCGAAACGGCGTTGATCTGGGGTTCGCAGCGGTCCGAGGAGGCGTTCCGTTCGGCGATGTTCGCCATCGACAAGTGCATCGACGTCGCGGAGATCGCTACCCAGACACATGGCGGTCTCGGTTTCACCTGGGAAGTCGGACTGCACTTTCCGTTCCGAAAGTTCCTGGTCGCCGCACACGTTGCAGCGGGGTTGGAGACCGTCCATGGCTGAGCAATAATCGTCGTCGTCAACAGCGCCCCAGGTGGCCGCGCTTGCGAGCAGTGCTCGAACGCTGCGACATGGGAGGCGTTCCACGAGGTTGGATCCATCCGGAAGACCACTTCAACGAACATCTCGCGCGAGCACGCCAGGATCATCGCGAACAGCCAATACGGTGATTCGCCGCCCGAGACGGGGCGCATGCCGAGTTGCCGTAGTCGATCTGCGCGTCGCTCCCCGGTTCGACGTCGCCGCGCGAGACATTGACTTTCACTTCGGGTCTGCGTTCCGAATGTTGTTGGCAAATAACGTTGTATGGTGAATTCGGACTCCTCGACGTGGTGGTCATCGCGCAGGCGTCGGGCGATCGTCGCAACGACGACCGAGACGCCCAGTTGCTTCGCAATGCACTCATGGTGCGGCGCGATGTGCGGCCAGGTAATCGCCCGGGCCGTCGGATCGGTCGTCTTATGGACCGGGTACGTGGGTGGGACGCATCGGTGCCGCGGGTGAATCAGGTCAACAAACGGCGCGAGTTCTTCAATGCAACTCCGGCCGAGGTGCTCGCGGCGTGTGCGTCGGAATGTTGATGAAGTCATTTCGTTCACCGAGGACCCGGGAGCCAAAGAGTATTCAGTGAGCATCGGGAAGAGATCGGCGTGGTTCTGAGCAGACAGGAAAGCTACCGTTTTCTCGTCATTCGAGTTTGGGGGGAAGCAGCGGAAGGTTGCCGATGACGGCCTTCGAAACGAGGGTGTCTTGTGTTGCTTGCGGTAGGAGAGTTTTGCGCGATAAATAGATATCTGGCGGATCAGGAAAGGTGATTGTGGCGAATGTCGGTGTCACAGAATCGGTGTCGCTCTTATCGGTAGTTCCGGCAACCTCGCGGCCGCGAGCCAGCGGCTGACGAAGGCTGCGGCGCAGATCGCGAAGCAGGGGCAGATGATCGATCTCTGGGTCACCGATGGCTACCACCGTCTTCGGCTCCGCGAGCTGGAACTGGCGGCAGATGTGCACATGAAGGTGCAGGAAGAGAAAGCCGCCGAGCGGGAGCGCCGCGACGAGTTGCGAGAGTGGGAGGTAATCGATGATGGCTTCCGGAACGACGGACCAGAGCGGTTTTGCATCAGCGTGCGGTAGAAGTTTCGTGCGCAATACGGGCATGTCTGGCGGGACAGAAAAGTTGATGGTGGCGGGTGTCGGTGTCACAGGATCCGCTGTCGCTCTGCTTGGTAGTTCGACCGCCCGTCCAACGCAGACCACCGCGGTCCGAGGCGCTCGCAGTGTTCGGAGCTCGGTGTCACGGGGCTGTCACATGTGGGTGCATCCGTCCCTGGACTGCGTTGGCCGAACATGTACGAAAAGTGTTGCGATACAATAGAAACTGCGTTTATGCGAGTGCACCTGGATGTCCTTCCAGGGACTTAAAATTCGCCAAGTGTCGGTTCGAGTCCGACTGGGGGCACCGAAGTCCATATGGATCCAGAATTTCGGACCAGGACAGCGGTTTTCGGGTGGTAGCGTGGACGTCAGTGGCCGACCACGGATTGGAGTGGACAACGGAGGCAGCGGATTTCAGATCCGCGGTAATTGACGAATCCTCAGGCCAAGAATTCTGTTTCCGCAGGTCAGGGGCTTAGGGCTCTGTGGCGTGCGGACTCGGTGTCACAAAGCTGTCACAAGTGCCTCATGAGCATCCAGATGGACGTGAGCCGACGTGCGTGGACTCGGCGGCGTTCTGGCTCGGTCCCCATCGGCCTGATGCAGCGCGAACTCCCGACATTGGTGCGGCGCAGCCGAAAGTAGGGGGCAGATGCGCGACTCAGGGGTTCAATTGCACTTACCGACTGTTCGCTGCGTACGTCAAGCGTTCGGTGCAAGTGGTGAGGGAGGTCGTGTCGGCAGTCGATGACGTGGGTAGGGAATTTCGGACTCGCTGTGTTTGTCGCTGTGGTCGGGGTGCCCGGACGCTGAGCGCGCTGGAACCACTACACCTTGAGGGTCCCAGTGTCGGAGAACGTGTATCGCGATGCCGACACGCTTTGCTGCTTCCCGGATTCTCATGACGGCTAGTTTCGCACTTGACCACAGCTGGTTTTACCGTTGACCGTATGGACGTCTCCCTGCTGCAGCTGCCGGAGCCAGATGTTCGTCGACTTTGGCGGTCCGCGGGCCGCGACCTACGCGCTGCTCCCGAGAGGTTAGTCATCGCGAGGTGATGTGGTGTTTCGTCACGGGATTTCGTAGTCAGCTCGAACGTGGATGCAGGTGGCACGCGCTCGATGCTGGGCGGCAAGTGTTGCTGTGGGATATGCCCGGCTACGGGCACTCGACCCAAGATCGGCATATGGCGCTGGATCTCGCGCGCCGCAGATGGCGCGTTCGCCCGGCTGACGTCGATATGGGATCTGCATGAGCCGCACGTCATCACGCACAACATCGGCGGTGCGGTCGCATTGGGGGCGGACCTGCTGCACGAGGTCGACTATGCGGGCCTGTCCTGTAAGACGCAGTGACGCTCATGCCGTGGGGTTCGCCGTTCTACCAACTCGTGGGTTCGCACGCCGAGGTTTTCACCCAGCTACCGTCGGCTGTACATGCGGCGCTTATGCGTGAATATCGTCGATGCCGCCGCACGGCCGATTGGGAGCGAGACGATCGCAGTTTCGATCGAGCACTGGCTGGAGCCGGCTGGACAGGCGCGATTTCACCGCCGGATCGTGTCTCTTGGCCCTGAACACATCCGGCCGATCGAGGGACGTCTGCTTGCGCGTTGCACTGATTGATCTGTAGTTCATCAGCAGTGTCTTAGCTCTGCGAAATTGAATTGTGGAACGCGGGTCCAGTTTCGGCCTCGTTCACCTCTGGTCAACCAAATCCGCACGGAATTTCGCGGCATAGTCAACGTACCACTGGAGGACGTCGGTGTCTGCGACGGTGCCACGATTTATTGCTACTGATTCGTCGATGCCTTGAATGAGCTTCTTGATGGGTACTTCGAGTCGTTTTCCGGTGCGCGTCATGGGGATTGCGGGTGCGGCAAGGATGACGTCGGGAACGTGGCGAGGGGAGACCTCGGTACGGATGACTTTCTTGATTTTGTCGCTGAGGGCGTTGTTCAGGTCGTAACCGGGGTTGGTGACGACGAACAGGGGCATATGGTAGCCCCCGTCAGACAGCTCGGCTCCAATCACAAGGCTCGTCGCAATTTCGGGCAGGGCTTCGACAGCGTCATAAATGTCCGCTGACCCCATGCGGACGCCGCCGCGGTTGATCGTCGAGTCGGACCGGCCGTGGATTTGACAGGATCCGTTCTCGGAGATTGTGATCCAATCGCCATGACGCCACACTCCGGGAAAGGTGTCGAAGTAAGAATCGTGGTAGCGCTTGCCGTCGGCATCGTTCCAGAACGCGACGGGCATGGACGGCATCGGTGCGGTGATGACCATTTCGCCGACTTGCCCGGTTACGGAGATTCCATCCTCGGTCCACGCTTCGACCTTGCAGCCCAGGCACGGGCCCATGAGTTCGCCGGTGCGGACCGCGTCGAGAGGGTTGGCGCCGACGAATGCGGTCGCGACATCGGTTCCACCGCTGTCGGATCCGAGCAGTACGTCGCTGCTGATTTCGTCGTAGACCCATTTCCACGTGGAATCGGGGAGGGGAGAGCCTGTGGTCATGATCGACCGCAAGGCGGACAGATCGTAGTTCTTGCCCGGTTCGGCGCCAGCTTTCTCGCACAGCGTCAAATATGCCGCACCGGTGCCGAACCGCGTGACACCGAAGTCGGAACATAGCCGGAGGACGGTATCCGGCGCGTTCGCCGATGGGTTGCCGTCGTATGTGACGATGGAGCATCCGGTGAACATAGTGTCAACGAGCATGTTCCACACCACCCAGGCGGTGCTCGCGGCGATGAGGACGCGGTCGGTAGGGCCGAGGTCGTACGCGAGGGCGTTTGCCTTCAAGGACTCGAGCAGGATTCCGCCGTGCGAGTGGACGATACCTTTGGGTAGGCCGGTTGTGCCAGAGCTGTAGAGAATCCACAGGGGGTGCTCGAACGCCAGTTGCTCATAGCGCGGTTTCGCGTTGCCGCAAGTAAGTTCGACGAAGTCCAGTTCGGCGTCCGGGAGCGTTGCATCGGGGTTGAGATGCCGCACAGTAATGGTGTGGCGGACCGTGGGCAGCGCGCTCACCACTTCGGACACGATGCCGCGACGATCGATGCGTTTGCTGTTCCACACGTAGCCGTCGACGCCGATGAGGATTGTGGGCTCGATCTGGGTGAAGCGGTCGACGAGGCCTTTCACGCCGAAATCGGGTGAACAGCATGACCAGATGGCGCCGACGCTCGCGGTGGCGAGCAGCGCAACGACAGCTTCGGCGATGTTGGGGAGCACAGCCGCGACGCGATCGCCGGGTCCGATTCCGAGGTCACGAAGCCGGGCTGCAAAGTTCGCCGTCTTGTGCTCGAGCTCCGCCCAGGTGGTCTCGACCGGGTCGCCGGTTTCGGTGACTGCGACGATTGCGATCGCGTCGGGCGTGGTGTTGGCGTGCCGCAGCAAATTCTCGGCCCAGTTCAGACGAGCCCCTGGAAACCAGATTGCGCCCGGCATACGGTCGTCAGCGAGGGCGGAGGTCGGTTCGGCGGAGTGGACGACGTCGAAATACTGCCAGATCGACATCCAGAATGCGTCAGGGTCGCCGACCGACCACTCCCAGAGTTCAATGTAGGTCGTGGTGTCGACCTGACGGTTCTGTCGCACCCATCGTTGGAAATCAGCCATTCGTGATGCGGCTATACGCTCGGGGGTCGGAGCCCACAGTGTCGTCGATGCGGAGGTCTCGGACCCGAGAGAGTCGTTCACGGCGTGGCCTTTCGTGCAAGTGGTCGATCTTGTTGTGCCGGCCGGGCAACCGTTGTGGCAGAGTTCCGGCGACGGCGTTTATGGTATGACCAAAACGGCTCGATGGGCAACTGTCGAAAGCGAAGGTGCGCTCAGCGGTCCGTTCGGGGAACGACCAACCGATGGGCGCCTGTTCGCTACGGGTTCAGGCCTTCGACGAGGGTCGCGATCGAATCCGCCTGATCGGACGGCGGGGTGCGAGACACGTCGAGCACCGTCGCAGCAACCTTGCCGTCGGCGATGGCGGCTGTGTCCGTGTCGTTTTCGCTCGAGGTGTTGAGTTCGAACGCGACACCATAGGTACCCGCCGGCTCGGTCGGTCCGTACACGAAATTGGCGAACGTGGCATAGTCGGTCTGTCTGCGTGTACACCACGTCTTCCAAATCAAACGCCGAGCGTCCCTGCGGAAAGTCCACGTTGATGACAGTTCCTTAGGCGGCTGGGCGTTCCTTCGGAAGACTCTGACCAGTTGCACTACGAATCAGCCGTCGGTACGAGGTGATCGGCAGTCAAGCTTTTTCCTTGCGGAGCGTCCGTGAAAACGTCGATTGCAGGAACGCCCAAACCCGTGGCGGTGAGGGCGGCCCCGATGGTTCCCGAAAAATTTGATGACGAGGCCGGTATCGGCTCCTTTGACGGACCCCAAGATTCAATAGATCCGGTGCGGTGCGCTGTACTTCATGACCATCGGATGCGATGTGCTAACACTCTGTCCACAAGTTGTATCCAATAATCCAGAGGACCGGCACTCACGCCGGACAGTGTCGAGAAAGAGCGCACATGAGGACTGCTGGCTCTGACACTACGACGTTCCAGTCGGACCGTACACAAGCAGGATGCACTGTCGTGCGGCTTCGGAGTGCTATTCCCTCTAGAGGAGGACGGTCCAACGTTCATTATTTGGGGGAGCTGGAGAGATGAGCGCTTCGAAGTCTCGCGCGGCACACGGTTGCCGAGCGCTCGCGGACGACGCCATCGATGCCGGCTCGACTTTTCAGTACCGCATCCAGCCGACGGAAGTACTCCGCGGGACACCGAACCTGGGAAGAATGAACTCGTCCTCTCCGCCGAACGGCGCCCAGAGAGTAGCAAAGTCGATCAGGGCTGTGTCGTCGTCGTACATTGGTGTTCCCCTCGCCGAACCTGCCGGGGGCCGCGTTCGCGTCCCCCGGCAGATGTTCAGCGAACGTCGAGATAGATGCTCTTGAGTTGCTGGTAGCTAGCGAGCCCCTCGGGCCCGAGTTCGCGTCCGAGGCCGCTGTTCTTGATACCGCCGAAGGGTGCGGTCGGGTCGTTCGAATACCCGTTGATGCCCACCGTTCCACTGGCGACGCGGCGGGCGAACTGCGCGCCACGTTCGGGGTCGGCCGTCCAGATCGAGCCGCCCAACCCGTAATCGGAATGATTGGCGATCGTGACCGCCTCGGCTTCGTCCTCGTAAGGAATGACCGCGAGGACGGGACCGAAGATTTCCTCCTGCGCGATGGTGTGACCGGTCTGCACGTCGGCGAACACGGTTGGCTCGACGAACCAGCCGGTGTCTCGGCTTCCCGACCGCCCGCCGCCGGTGGTGACTCGTCCTCCGTCGCCCTTGCCCTTCTCGATATACCCCTCGACGCGTTCACGCTGGCGCGAAGACACGAGGGGGCCCATCTGCGTGTCGTCGGACAGAGGGTCTCCGATCTTCAAACCCTTCGCGAGATCGGTGATCGTATCCACGGTCTCGGAATACCGCGAACGAGGTGCGAGGATGCGGGTACCGAGCCAGCAGATCTGACCGTTGTTGAGAAGCGTTGCAGCGAAGAACGATTCGATGTTCGCCGCCAGATCCGCGTCGTCGAGTACAACTGCCGCCGACTTGCCGCCGAGCTCGAGCGTGACCGGACGGAGCAGCTCGCCGCATGTTCGGGCGATAGACCGTCCAGCGGCAGTCGAGCCAGTGAACGACACCTTGTCCACGCCGGGATGTGCAACGAGGTAGGCCCCGAGTTCGCGTCCACCGGGCACGATGTTGAGGACACCTGCGGGAACCCCGGCTGCGATGGCTGCCTCGGCAACCAGGAACGCGTCGAGCACGGTCTCGGGGGAGGGCTTGAGTACGACGGTGCAGCCGGCGGCCAGAGCGGGTCCGAGTTTGAGAAAGGTGATGGCCTGCGGCACGTTCCACGGCACGATCGCGCCGACGACGCCGACGGGAGACCGGGTCACGAGCGTAGAGCCACCGAGCATGCCGGGGCGGACCTCGTCCTCCTGGGCTGCGGCCATGTCGGCGTAGTAACGCAGCAGCACAGAGGGGAATCCGCCCTCGAACTGGCGTGCCAACGAGATGGCCATTCCGTTCTGGCTGCTGACGCGTCGAGCAGTCTCTTCGGCACGCGCGTCGAGTTCGTCGGCGAACCGGTGCAGAACCTCCGCGCGGCGCGTCGGTGCCCACGTTCCCCATCCGTCGGCTCCCTCGAGTGCGGCGCGGGCGGCGTCGACTGCGTCGTCCACGTCACGTTCGGAGGCTTCGGGTACCGATCCGATGAGTTGCTCGGTGGTCGGTGAAATAACGCTGATCGTCGTATCGCCTGCGGGACGGGCCCATTCACCGCGGATGTAGAGGCCCTCGTAATCAATGGTCATTGCCAAATTCTTTTCTTCGTAGGGATTGCGGGTTGCTCAGCTGTGCACGAGTACGGGCTTGAGGACCTCGCCGCGGTGTTGAGCGTCGATGGCGTCGTTGATCTTGGCGAACGGAAAAGCAGTCACGAGCTTGTCGACGGGAAACTTGCCCGCCTTGTACAACGAGACGAGCTCCGGGATGAACTTGTCGGGAACGCTGTCGCCTTCGATGATCCCGGTGATAGTGACTCCCATGGCAAGCGTGTTGATGATGGTCAGCGGTATCGATGCTTCGGGGTCTGCCGGAACTCCGATGAGTCCGATCTTTCCGTGGAAGGTGACCGAACCCAGCAGTGATTCGATGACCGCGGGAACCCCCGATGAGTCGATCGCGTAATCGACACCGCCGGGAAGAATGGCCCGGACCTGTTCCGGCACAGGCCCTGACGTCGGGTCGATGACATGCGTGGCGCCCAGTTCGAGCGCGAGTTCGCGTCTGGAAGCGTGGGGCTCGACGGCGATGATCGTGGACAACCCACGTACGACGGCACCCATCACGGCGGCCAATCCGACCGACCCGGCACCTGCCACCACCAACGAAGACTCGGGCGTGCAGTTCAACGAATTCAAGACTGCCCCTGCGCCCGTCTGCAGCCCGCAACCCAGGGGAGCGAGGATCTCGGCGGGGACGTCGCTTGGGACTTTGACGACATTGCGTTCGAAAGCGAGGGCGTGGGTGCCGAACGACGACTGGCCGAAGAACATTCCGGTGAGTCGCTCGCCGCCCTCGGTTGTGATGGGTCCGGATCCGTCGTCGCGGGTGCCGTCGTAGGCGAGGTGCATGAACTGGTGGCAGTAGGACGGCGCGCCCGCGGTGCAGGACGGGCACCGCCCACAGCTGTTGAACGTGATGCCGACGCGGTCACCTGGGGCCACTTTCGTGACACCGGGTCCGACCTCACGAACCACCCCGCACCCTTCGTGTCCGAGGACGGCTGGGAGAGCCGTTGGCAGGGCCCCGTCGCGTGCCGCCAGGTCGGTGTGGCAGATTCCGACGGCTTCGATCTCGACGAGAACCTCACCAACGCGGGGTGATTCGATGACAATGTTTTCGATCGTGAACGGAGCGTGTGGCTCCCTCGCGACTGCGGCCAATGCGTCCATGACGTGAACTCCAGTTCGTGTCGGCGGTTCTGAGGAACCGATAGAAGAAAGAGGGGCTGAGAAATGTTCAGAGCACGACTTCGCGAAGCGAGATGCTGGAATCCGCCAGTGCGAGTGGGTCGACCTTGGTTCGATTAGCGATGTACTTCTTTCCGGCCATGAATTCTGCTGCCGCGTTGACGGTTTCGACCGCAACGGGCACGCCGTTCGCGTCGAGATGGAAAACGGCGAAGGAATCGGCGTCGGCGTTACCGCGAACGACGGGGGTGGTGCCGGGGGCGACCATGCCTGCCATCTTCATCTTGAGGTCGAACTGGTCCGACCAGAACCACGGAACCTCGTGCGCGGGCACCTCGAGTCCAGTAATGACTGCTGCGGCATGTTTGGCTTGTTCGACTGCGCTGGGAATGCTTTCCAACCGAACCATCCGCCCGATGGTATCGTGCATCCGGTACGTGACGTCGCCGATCGCCAGAATGTCTGGATCGTTGGTTCGTGCCGAACCGTCGACGACAATCCCTGCCTCGCAGTCGATCTCGGCCTCCCGTGCGAGCGAGTCGTTAGGAATCGCACCGACCCCGACGAGAGCGAGCTCGCACGGAATCACGCTACCGTCGTTCAACTGAACACCCGTGACCTGGCCTTCATAGCCGGCGAAACCTTTCACCTGTGCGTCCGTGACGATGCGCGTCCCGCGATCACGGTGGAACTCGGCGATCGCTTGTGCCAGTTCTGTACTGGCGACACGTGACAACACCCTGTGCTCGCGCTCGATGACGGTGACGTCGCACCCCTGGACACGAGCCGAAGCCGCCACCTCGAGACCTACGTATCCACCGCCGACGATCGCAATGGGTTTCTTGGAAAGGACGGCGTCGCGGAGCACGCCGGCGTCGCCGAGTGTGCGCAGCGTCGCGACGCCGCCCAGGTCGCTGCCCGGAATGGACAAGGTTCTCGGCGCGGCACCCGTTGCGAGAACCAGAGTGTTGTACGCCGTCGTGTTGCCCGACGTCGTCGTTACGGTGCGCGCGTGGCGATCGATGCGCACCACCGGTTTGTCGAGGCGCACGTCGATGTCGTTGTCATCGTAGAACTTCCGCGGCCTGAGCAACTGGACGTACTCGTCGCCGGTGTACTTCTTCGACAGCGGCGGCCGGTGGTAGGGAAGGTGCGTCTCGTCTCCGAAAAGCACGATGCGGCCGTCGTATCTCTGCTGCCGAAGCAGGCCGGCGAGAGTGCCACCGGCATGCCCGGCTCCCACGATGACCACGGTTGGCGAGAAAAGCGGAACGGTGTTCATCAGTCGGAGAACTGAATCCGAACCGGCATGTTCTTGAGCCCGCCCACGAAGTTGGTCTGAATCATCTTGGTGTCGTCGATGAGTTCGACCGATTCGATGTGGGGGAGAAGCTCCTCGAACATGATGCGCAGTTCCAGTTTGGCCAGGTGCTGGCCGATGCACATGTGCGGTCCGTATCCGAACGCGATGTGCTTGTTCGGTCGACGGGTGATGTCGAAGGTATCGGGATCGGCGATGACGTCGGCGTCACGATTGCCCGACTGGTAGAGCAACATGAACCGGTCGCCCTTCTTGATGTCGCGCCCGCGGAGCGTGTAGTCCTGGGTTGCTTGACGCATGAAATGTTTCACCGGCGACGCCCAACGTAGTGATTCATTGACGATGTGCGGTGCAAGAGCCAAGTCGGCCTTGGCCTTCGCCAGAAGCTCAGGGTTCCGACCCAGTTCGAGAATGCCGCCGGCGAGCGTGCTCGAGGTGGTGTCGTGCCCGGCGGTGGCGATCGCGATGAAATACCCATAGGCGACTTCGTTGGGATAGTACTCGCCGTGTTCGTCGCGCGCCTCGGAGATGATGGTGGCCAGGTCGTCACGCGGATTGGCACGCCGGTCGTTCAGAAGCGTCTCGAAGTACGCGTAGAAGTCCTGGATAGTTGCTACCCACTGTTTCGCGGCGGCATCGGGCGTCAGCGGCTCGACATCGGCTCGTGCGGCGTCCGGGTCTGCAGTACCGAAGAACTCCTGCGTCAGCATCATCATTCGTCGTTCGTCTTCCTCCGGAACGCCGAACAGACTCATGATCACGTGCAGTGGATAGTGAAGCGCGAAGTCCTTGACGAAGTCGACGCGGCCGTCGGTTTCGAGCAGACGACCGACCGCGTTCTTGGCGAGATCGCGAATGACGTTCTCCCACTTCGCCAAGTTGGTCGGGCGGAACCAATCGAGTGCAATGTCCTTGATGGCGGTGTGCTCCGGGGGATCCAGATACGTCAATGTCTCCAGAATGCGAAGGCTGCCGTTATTGATGCTTTTCGTAAACTGGTCCCCGGCCTGGTTTGCGAGAATGGGATTCACCGAGCCCTTGTCCTCACCGCCGGCGCTCGTGAAGATATCGGGTTGCCGTTCGATTTCCATGATGTCCGCGTGCTTGCTGACGAGCCAGATGGGGTCGTAGCCCTCTACCTCGGCGATCCCGAGCGGGTTGTTCTCGCGAAGCCACTTGTAGGCCTCGAAGAGCGCATCGTTGTTGCGATGTCCCTCGGGCAGAACTATCTGCCGCGCAATTGTTTCGGGGATCAATTCCGAGCGCTGTTCGGTCGTGGTCATCGACTTCCCTTCCTCTGACTGTCTCGTTCGTGCCGAGGGCTGTCGGCGCATCCGAGCCTCGCACCTGGAGAAGTGAGTGGCATCACACCCGAGTACGAACATTGTCAGCCGAACGGGGGATGTGCTCGTGATCACATAGAGCTGGACAGTGTCGAGGACCCGCATCTCACTCGGAAGTGGGGTGATTATCCGTCGTCGTGGGGATGCGGCCGGCGAGTGACGGCGAACACAATCGAACTGCAGTTCAATCCACAGGCGATCGTCCGGGTCGCCGTGAAGCCGAGGAGATTTCATGCCTACTGTCGTCTACAGACTTCCTGACGGCTCGACGTCGACCGTCGACGTGCCGGCCGGTCAGAGCGTCATGGACGGATCCGTTCGGAACAACCTGCCGGGTATCGTTGCCGAGTGCGGCGGAAGCTGCTCGTGCGCAACATGTCACGTGTTCGTCGAAGGGGACTCGGCAGCTGCCTTCGGAGACCCGACGCCCGAGGAAGCTGATTTGCTCGAGTTTCTCGAAGGCGCCACGCCGTGTTCGCGACTCGCCTGTCAACTGGTGCTGCCGTCCGACGCAGTGACCGTGTCGGTGACGGTACCCACCAACGGCCAATGAGACCTACCGCTCCGCGGAGCGGAACCGGCCGATCAGTTCGGCGCGGTTCGTGGTGCCGGACTTGCGGAGAATGCTCTTGACGTGTGATTTGACCGTGTCGATGGAGATCACCAATTCGGCCGCGATGATCGAGTTGGATGCGCCCGTCAACACGAGGCGGGCGACATCGGCCTCCCGCTCGGTAAGGTGTCGAAAAAGGGTGCCGTCGAGGCGGTCGATTTCTCCAGGATTCCCGCCGAGGGGCGTCGACGCACCCGTCGTCTGATTGTGGTGTGATTCGTCCGCGGTCAGGCGTCGGGCGGCCGCCTGCACCGCAGCCCTCGATGTGCGTTCCCGAACCAGATGATCGACGCGTTCGAGACTGATCCCCACCACTGCGGCGAAAGCGCTCAACGCGTCCGCAACCGGTTTCGACGTTGCAACGTCGAGCTCGACCAGTGCTGTAGGAGTGCCGTGGACGACGATGGGCACGACGGTCGAGACTGAACCGGCTCGATCCCGCGAGACGGGACCGGTGCGGTCGAACGCCAGCTGGTACGCGGAACCTTCCTCGATGTCGAAATCAGAAGGAAGAGGTTCGGATCGATCATGTCCGACGCCCGTCTTGGGCGCGTCGGAGCGATCGAAGACCGCGACCGGTGCCGCGCGGTGGTTGTCGACGCGGGACATAACGGCCCGGCCGGCGCCGCTGAGTGCAGCCATGTGTTCACAGGTGGACCGAACGAGATCGGACCCGGTGGTCGTGTCGACCAGCGAGGCCACGGCCGCCGCAAGTTGCGCTGTGCGCGAGCTGGTCTCGTCGAACTCTGCCTCGGCGCCCGAACGCTTCCGGTCGAGTAGTTCCAACAGTTCGTTTCCTAGCCCCGTCGACTGCCGCGCACCGGCCTTTCGGATCTTGTCGGTGGCGTCGGCTATCGCCCCGTCCAGTTCGGAATCAGACACCGGTCGTATCGTTCGACTCGGCGCACAACGCGGCGACTTCCGCTCGGGTGGACGCGCCCAATTTTCTGAATATCCGTTGCACGTGCGTCTTGACCGTTCCATCGGAGATGCACAGCTTCTGCGCAATCGCCGCATTGCTGGCACCCCTGGCTATCATCGACAACACCTCGCGTTCGCGCGAAGTAAGTCCTTCCGCTCGTCGCGGCAGCTGGGGCCGGATCGGCTCGCCGGTTTCGGCGCGCAACGTTTCGCCGAAGGGGTCGCTCAACGACGCGGCAACGGACGTGAGCCGGTCGAGTTCGTCACGTAGGCGTTCCACCTCGGAGAACACCTTGTCTTTTCGAGCCCGAAGGGTATCGAACAGCCGCGCTCGTTCGGTGGCTACGGCGCACATGGCGGCCAGCGTCTCGACGATGTGGATGTCGGATTCGGTGACGTCGTCGGACTGCCGATCCACATGAATGATGGCGACTACACGGGCGTTGACGATCACTGGCGCGGCGAGGTACCCGGATGGTCGGGACAGATCGATCAACGGGCGGTACGTTTGACGATAGGTGTCGACACCGTCGACAGCGTACGGCCGACGGCGGCGGACAAGCTCGGCTTCCCGTGGTGCGTCTCGCAGAGAGATGTCTCGGCCGTCGACCGCGGTGATCAGGTCGCCGAAATCTCCGGTCAGCGACGGATTGACGGCCAAGGCGACAGGGGACCAGATGGACCCTCGGACCTTGGAGAACATTGCCTTTCCGTACCCCAGGTCAGTGCATAGTTCCCGGGTCACGACGTGCGACAAGCGGTCGGTGTTCTCGTTCACGGTTCGCGCCACGCGATGCAGAGACGCGATCTGGTCGGAATGAGCTCGGCACCGTCGTTCGAGTTCGTCGCGCCGCAAGGAGTCCAAGGCCACTATTATCTCGCTGAGTGCAAGAGCCTGTACCGGGTCGACACTGAAGCGCAGTTCCTCAGCGGCGAAGTCTCGTATCCGATGGGGCGTGGCACCGCCGTCACGGAGACCCTGCAGGCCCAGCTTGTTCGCCGACACTTCAGCCAGGGCGTCCAGCGCACGATCAGTCGAAGCCTCGATGACGGACATCGATGTCATTGCAACTCCTCGACGAACGCGGGGGTCGGACGGGACCACGCTTTTCGGGTTTGTGACCCGGAGCACAGTATAGAGGGTAGTCGTCTCGGGTCAGGTGGCCCGGTCGTTTTAGGTCTGTCCATTATCAATAACTTTGAACGGGAGCAGAAAGCATTTGGTCACACCATTTACACATCTCGGATACGACCCTACAGTTCTGGTGGAGGGGCGGATAGCGCGCACGGTCGGCGACAACTGCCGGCCGCGATCAGGAGGTAGCAGGATGGCAGGGCTTTGGTTCGACGAGTTGACGGTTGGCCAGACGTTCGAGCATGCAATTCGTCGTACGGTGACCGAGACCGACAATGTGATGTTCACGGCGATGACGCACAACCCGGCGCAGTTGCATCTGGACGAGGAGTACATGCGCGGAACCGATTACGGTCAGCGGATCGTCAACAGCGCGTTCACCCTGGGGCTCATGGTCGGCATTTCGGTCGGTGACACCACGCTCGGTACGGCTGTGGCCAATCTGGGTTGGGACGAGGTTCGGTTTCCCGCCCCCCTGTTTCACGGCGACACCGTCCACGTGGCCACGGAGGTGATCGAATTGCGAGAGTCGAAATCGCGCCCCGATCAGGGCATAGTGGTGTTCTTGCACCGCGCCTACAACCAGAACGACCAATTGGTCGCTTCCTGCAAGCGCGCCGGACTGCAGCGAAAGAAGCCGCAGTGAGTGCCGAGACTGCGCCGCTGCGGTCTTTTCTCTTCGTGCCGGGAGACAGTGAGAAGAAGTTGGCGAAGGTCGCCGACTCCAGAGCCGACGCGTTGATCCTCGATCTGGAGGATGCCGTGAGCGAGAGTCGGAAGCCTGCGGCGCGGGCGTTGGTGTCGGACTTTCTCGCGCAGCATCGAGGGTCGGGCGGGCCACAGTTGTGGGTGCGTATGAATCCAGTCGATTCTCCGCATGCTCTGCACGACCTGGCAGCTGTCGTCGCCGCGGGGCCGGCGGGGATCATGGTGCCGAAGATCGACGGGCCCGTCGACGTGGTCAAAGTGCACCACTACCTCGAAGCGCTCGAGAATGCGCATGGCGTTGAGGCCGACTCGATCCGTCTGCTTCCCGTTGCCACCGAGACTGCGGTCGCGCCATTCCGGCTCGGCGACTTCGTAAGCGCGCACATTCCTCGTCTGTACGGGCTGACATGGGGCGCAGAGGATTTGAGTGCCGCACTCGGGGCGTCGACCAATCTGGGTCCGGATGGAGAGTGGACGCAGACCTACCGAATCGCTCGGTCCTTGATGCTGATGGCGGCCCGTGCGGCGGGGGTGGAGCCCGTGGAAACTCTCTACGTCGACGTGCGCGACGGCGAAGGGCTGTCACTGTCGTCGCAGCGTGCGCGCGCCGAAGGTTTCAGTGGTCGTATTGCCATCCACCCGGGTCAAGTGGACATCATCAATTCTGCGTTCACGCCGACCACGGAGGAAGTCGACTTCGCAGCCAGGGTGGTCGAAGCGTTCGAAGGTGACGTCGGCACGGTGGCATTGGACGGCAAGATGCTCGACGCCCCGCACCTTGCCGCGGCACGGCGCGTCCTGGCGCTCGCGCGATCGACGCACTGAATCGAGTCTGCTCGACTGCGAGCCGGGTTCGACGTACACGTCGGGCCCGGCTTTTTCGTGTGTCCGCTGTTCGAGGACTCACACCATCGGTCGATCGCCAGTAGTACGTCGGAGTGAAAGTGACCCGAACCACCCCATGTGCAGCCCGCCGAGGAGTTGGATCAATGCACCGAAACGGTTGCGCTATTCGGTCGGACCATTCTAACCTTCATACATATTCTGCAGCGCGACGGAGGACGGGCATCATGACCACCGAAAAGGATTTCGGACACTACACACCGGAGCAGATCAGTGGCTTTTACCAGGCCGGTCTGTGGACGGACGAGAATTTCACGGAATTGATCCGCTCACGCGCCGAGCGAAACCCGGACAAGACTTACGCGACGGATGGCACGAAGAGCCTCACGTTCGCCGAGCTGTACGACTCTTCCCAAAGCTTCGCGCTGGGTCTGTACCGAAAAGGCCTGCGCGCCGGCGACCGTGTCGCGGTGCAGCTTCCGAACTGGGTCGAGTTCATCGTCGCGTCTGCTGCGCTCGCCCGAATCGGTGCGGTGATGGTCCCGATCATGCCCATTTACAGGAATGACGAGGTCAACCACGTCGTGGCGGATGCGTCTATCAAGGCCGCGATAGCACCTGCAGACTTCAAGGGCTTCGACTACGTGAAAATGTACGAGGACGCTCGGCGGGAGTCGGACACACTGTCGATCATCGTGGCGGTTCGCCCGTCCAAGGAAGCGGTGCCGGACCTCACCGCTCGACAGATCGACGTCCTCGACGGCCTTTCGGTCACCGACGTCGACAATTCGGCGATCGACTCCGAGATCGGTTTCCGGGTACACCCCGATGACCCGTTCGTCATCGTGTACACCTCCGGCACCACGTCACGTCCGAAGGGGTGTCTGCACACGTTCAACACCTACGCGTCGGGCGCGCGATCACTCACCATCGCTTTCGGCCATACCGAGGCAGATGTGCAGTTCGGGCCCTCGCCGATCACGCACACCACGGGTCTGGTCACCAGTGTCCTCATCCCGTTGATAGCGGGTGCGGCGACCCACATCATGGCGGAGTGGAACCCCGAGCGCGGGCTGGCCGAGATCGAGAAGTTCGGCTGCACCGCCGCCGTCACGGCTACGACGTTCCTTCAGACACTGATGTCAGCGGCACGAGCGAATCCTGCGGCAAATCTCTCCTCTCTGCGCGAATGGACGTGTGCGGGATCACCCATTCCGGCATCGGTGGTCGAAACCGCGTCCGCACAGTTGCCGACCGCGTCCATTCTGTCGCTGTACGGGCGCAGCGAGAACCTCACCACGACGACGTGTCGAATCGACGACGATCCCGTCCGGGCGATCACGTCGGACGGTGCAGCTCTACCAGGCGCCGAGATTCAGATCGTGGACATCGATGGCAACGAGGTCCCCCGCGGCACCGAAGGAGACATTGCGTACCGTGGACCGTCGCACATGATCGGATATCTCAACCGTTCGGAAGAGACCGCCGAGCTGTTCACCCCTGCAGGATTCTCTCGATCCGGCGACCTCGGAGTCATGGATTCCGACGGGTTCGTTCGTGTGACAGGTCGGACGAAGGACATCGTCATCCGGGGAGGCATGAACATCAGCGTGCGGGAAATCGAGGACAAACTCGCCGGGCATCCGGACATCGAGGCGCTGGCGGTCGTCGGAATGCCGGACGAGCGACTGGGCGAGAAGGTATGCATGTACCTGGTGCCGCGTGACCCGGACACGGCGCCTACCGTGGACGAGGTGCGAACATACTTGACCGACCGCGGCGTCGCGATCCAGAAGACGCCGGAGCGTGTTGTCGTCACCGACGCGCTGCCGATGACAGCAACCGGCAAAATTCAGAAGCACGTGTTGCGCAAGAGGATTGCCGATGAAATCGGTGCTCTGACATCTGCGGGCCCGAACTGACCGGCAACCCGCTGGCTCCCACATTCGTCGCGGCCGGCGCCGAGCAGTTGCTCGGAATCGAGCCGGTGGCATTCACGGCCGAGCACGGCGAATTGACCATGGCCGCCGGTCCCTGGTTCGAAGATTCGTCGGCGGGTGTCGTTCGATCCCTGGTCGGTGTTGCCCTGGACGACGTCACAGGACACGTGGTTGCGATGGGCGCGCCGGAGGGGCTGTGGCCGGTCAGTTTGAATATCCGTCTGGACTTCGTCTCCGATCCGCCGACGGACGGATCGGTGATGACGGTCGTCGGCGATCTCGTTCATCGCGACGACAGCAGTGGCACTACGCGGGGATGTGTTCGAGACACCCAGGGTTCCGTTGTTGCGTTGGTAACCCAGCGATCGCATCTCGTCGCCTTTGCGGGCCCCCTCGGCGCCGATGTAGTGACAGTCTCACGAGCAGAAGGCGTTCGGGAATTTCGGCAGCTCTTGCAATTCGGTCCTCCGCGTTCGGGTGCACCGTTGATCATGTCGCCATCCCCGTTCTCGGCGAACGGCATGCGGAACGTCCACGGCGGGATTCTGATCGCCGGGTCGGAGCTCGCAGCCATGGACGCTCTGGACGCAGCGGGAACACTACGGACCACGAGTATCGACATTTCGTACGTCCGACCGGGCGTCGGTACAGCCGACACGGTCTTCGAAGCAGAGGTGATCCATCGTGGGAAATCAGCCGCAGTGGTGCGAGTGATTTCGCGCAACGCGTCCGGAAAGCCTTGTTCGTTCGCGACCGTGACAGTGCAACCCGGGAAGGCCTTGTGAAAGCGGCGATCCTGAGCGGGTTCGGCGACCCCGCCGTATTGGTTGCCCGCGATGTGGCAGAACCGCGAGACGAAGCCGGCTGGGTAACGGTGGACTTGAAGGCAGCGGCTCTCAACTGGCACGACGTGCTGGTCCGACGCGGAAATTATTCGTCGCCTCTTCCGCACGTTCCCGGAGCCGACGGCTCAGGAATTCGACGCGACAACGGACAGCCGGTGGTGATTCTGCCGTCTCTGTTCTGGGGCGATTCGCAGGATGCACCTTCGGGTGTGTTCGAGATCCTCGGTGACCGTGTTCCGGGAACGTACGCGGAATGCGTCAGCGTCCCCATCGAATGCACCGCGCCGGTCCCGATGGGATGGAGCATGGAACAAGCTGCTGGATTGTCGCTGGCCGGTGTCACCGCGTTTCGCGCGCTCGTCAGCCGGGCCGGTCTGTCTGCGGGCGAGTCGCTGCTCGTCGTCGGTGCAGGCGGTGGGATCTCGACCTTTGCCGTCAACCTGGCCACCGGGCTCGGCGCCACCGCCTTCGTCACGGGCTCGAGCGACGCAAAAATTGCTCGTGCGTGCGACGGGGGAGCGGTGGCGGGAGTAGTTCATTCGGGTGCGGATTGGGGCGAGAGGGCGCGAGCGCTCTCGCCGGGCGGGCAAGGGTTCGATGTGGTTCTCGACCCGGTTGGACTGTGGGACAAATCGATACGTGCGCTGCGTCCAGGCGGCAGAATGGTCGTCCTGGGCGCCAACGCAGCCGATCGCACGGCAATGGACGTCCGAAGCTTCTTCTTCGGTCAGTACAATCTGCTCGGTACCACGATGGGTAGTCCGGCGGATTTTCAGGGCTTGCTGAACGCGGTCGCCCAAGGTGCGCTACGACCGCCCGCTGTCGCGGCGACCTTCCCGCTCGAGAAGGCCGCCGACGCGCACCGAACGATGGAGGCCGGAGCCCATTTCGGCAAGATCGTTCTCACGATGGAGTGAGCGCGGGGTTCATTTCCGTGCGATGCGGACCGTCGCGCGCCCCTGCACGACAACACGTTCGCCGACGCTCGCCTGCAACTCGACTTCGGCGGTGCTGCCCGCGGTGTCGACGGACTCCACGCGCCCGGTCAACGTCAAGGTTTCGCCGATGGCCAACGGCGACGCGAACCGAACCGAGTAGGACAGAACGTTCTCGACGTACACGGAATCGGCCAGCCAGGTTCCCAGCATTCCCGCCTGCATTTGCCCCATGGCGATCACCCCGGGCAGCCCTGCCTTCTTGGCGTACGCGTCGTCGTGGTGCAGGGGGTTAAAATCGCCTCCTGCGCCGGCGAAACGAACGATGTCGGTTTGCGTGATCGGTCCGACCGTGGTGCTTTCCAGAAGGTCGTTCTCGGTCAATGTCAGCGGTGTACGAGTCATGCTGCGCCCCTTTCGATCAGAACCTCGCGTTGTGTGACGACCAGTTCGCCGGACTCGTCTGTCCAACGCGTCTCCAGCGTCACCAGTCGCATCGATCCACCTCGCTTGCCTTCCTTGGTGGTGTCGCCCACGACCTGTCTCGTACCGGTGAGGCTGTCGCCGGCGACGACGGGGCGCGCATACTCCCAATCGACGCTCCCGACGACGACTCGTTCGATCGCGAGTCCGAGGGACCGCACGAACGCTTGCTGGTCACGTTGATGCCCGGCAACCACGACGTGTGTCGGTGTGGCCGGGTGTCGATCGAATCCGGCTGAGCGGGCGCAATCGAGGTCGGTGTACGCAGAGTCCCGTGCATGAGTGGCACGGGCGAATTCGCGAATCTTGCCAACTTCGACATCGATCGTGACTGTATCGACCGTCTGACCGACGTGGACCGCCGGCGTTGAAGAATTCATGACCGCACTCCTTTATTTTTTGGTCTGACCTATTGTAACGTCAGACCTGACACGCACGGGAGGTACCATGGATCTCAAGGATTCGACCGCGGAAGCAGAATTTCGCGCGAAGGTCCGAAGCTGGTTGGGGGAAGCCCTACCGACGCTTTCGGCCGACGAACCTTCTCGCCTGGAGGACAAGCGGACACGCTGGGCTGTTTGGCAACGACTGCTCTTCGACGCAGGCTTCGCGGGTCTGTCATGGCCGAGCGAATTCGGCGGCGCCGGTGCGGACGCGAAGATCAAAGCTGTATTCAACGAAGAGATCGACCGGGCCGGCGCTCCGGAGCGGCTGAACATCATCGGTGAAGATTTCGCGGGGCCCACCATCGTTGCGTTCGGTAGCAACGAGCAGAAGCATCGCTACCTCGAACCCATCTTGAAGGGTGACGAGGTGTGGTGCCAGCTGTTCTCCGAACCGGAATCCGGGTCCGATCTGGCCTCGCTACGCACGAAGGCAACCAAGGTCGACGGCGGATGGCGCATTCAGGGGCAGAAGATCTGGACCTCGCGTGCCCAGATTGCCGACAACGCGATTCTCCTGGCTCGCACAGGAGGCGGAGATCGCCACGAGGGAATCACCTATTTTCTGCTCCCCATGGGATCGGAGGGGGTCACCGTCCGGCCCCTCGAGCACATGCTGGGGGAGGCCGAGTTCAACGAGGTTTTTCTGGACGACGTGTTCGTACCCGATTCCGCAGTTGTCGGTGAAGTCGACGGCGGCTGGAAGGTTGCAATGGGCACGCTCGCCTTCGAGCGAGTCGGCATCGCAACCGGGCGAGTCAACACGACCCGCGCCGTGCGCGATCTCATCGAACAAGCGTCGGCGACTGGGGGCGAGGACGGACAGCCCGTTACCTCGCGGCCGGAAGTTCGGCAGAAACTCGCGGATCTCTACGGGCGAGCGTTGACGCACTATCTCATCGGACAGCGCGTCATCACGGGAGCTGCCAGCGGCGAGCCTCCGGGGCCGGTGACATCGATCGGGAAGCTGTACTTCTGCCCTCTGGTCGAGGACATCGCCGATTTCGGTCTCGAGTTGTGCGACTTCGGTGGGCAGTTCGGGCTGGCCGACGCTGGTGACGCAGTCGATCCCGTGCAGCAGCGCTGGCTTCGACTCGCGTACCAGGCGCGTGGTACCGCCATCGCGGGTGGATCGACCTTCATCCAGCGCAACATTGCGGCCGAGCGTGTGCTCGGCATGCCCCGAAGCTGAGTCGAGGAGACGCTATGCACTGGGAATTGTCAGACGAGCAGGAACTCTTCTCGAAATCGTTGCGAGAGTGGACCGCTGCCAAGTTCGGAACCGAATCGATTCGCTCGCTCCAGAAAACGGGAGACACGGCGACCTTCGGCACCAGCCTCGTCGAAGAAGGGTGGTGGGGCGTCGGCTATCCCGAGGACCACGACGGGCAGGGCGGCGGCATTCTCGAGCTCGCTCTGGCGTCGCGGGAGTACGGACGTTCGGCAGTGCCGAATTCGTCATGGCTGGCCGCCGCCGTCGCCAGCCCCCTTCTCACCGACGCCGAGCTGAGCCGTCAGGCCACCGGCCAATCTGTCCACGTCGCTGCGATCCGCGCTGATCGCGTGCCGACGTTCACAGCGTTGGACGTCGATGACGGAAAGATCACTGGCTCCGTCCCTCACGTCCTCGGCGCGTCGGATGCTGATGTGTTTCTCGTACCCGTCGGCGAGCCCGGTTCCGTCGGACTGGCCAGAATCGATGCGGCCGACGCCGAGGTCACGAGCGATGCCCTTTTGGACCGGTCTCGCTCGACATCGACGGTTACTTTCACTAGCGCCGCGTTCGTCGAGTCGGAAGTTCTGGAGACGGATTCAGCGCAGCGTGTCATCGACCTGGCCGCTGTGCTGACCGCCGCCGATGCACTGGGCAGCGCCGAGCGACTGCTCGAACTCGCGGTGGACTACAGCAAGCAGCGCAAACAATTCGGGCAGTTCATCGGTGCATTCCAGGCGGTCAAGCATGCAGCTGCTCAGATGCTCGTCACTGTCGAGGCCTCGTTCTCGATCGCGTTGTACGCGGCTGCGGCTGTGGAGGACGGCATTGCAGATGCATCGACTGCTGCTGCAATCGCCAAGGCACAAGTGACGAACGCCGTCGCAGCGCTGGCGGATTCGTCGCTGACCGTGCACGGCGCAATCGGGTACACGTGGGAACACGATCTCCACCTCTTCTACAAACGCGCCAAACTGAATCGGACGTTGTTCGGTACGCCGGCGGCGTGGAACGAACGTGTTGCATCGGCACTGCTCGGCTCATGACTCGGTCGCTCGGACCGGCTGTTGAATATTTGGTCAGTCCATTGTTATGGTTGGCTGAACCTATTGGAGGCTCGACGTGGATTTCTCACTGACCGAAGACCAGACCACCATCCGCGACGCCGTCGCGGAGCTCTCGCGTAAATTCGACGACCAGTACTGGGGCGAGAAGGACGCGGCGCACGAATTCCCGACGGAGTTCTACAACGCTTTCGCCGAGGGTGGCTGGCTGGGTATCACGACGCCGGAAGAGTACGGCGGACACGGATACGGCATCACCGAGGCCTCTATTCTCCTCGAGGAGGTCGCGGCGTCCGGCGCCGGCATGAACGGTGCAAGCTCGATGCACCTGTCCATCTTCGGTATGCATCCGGTGATCGTTCATGGGTCCGAGGAGCTCAAACAACGGACGTTACCACGCATCGTCAACGGTGACCTGCACGTTTGCTTCGGCGTCACCGAACCTGGCGCGGGACTGGATACGACGAAGATCACGACCTTCGCCAAGCGCGACGGCGACAAGTACGTCGTCAACGGCCGCAAGGTGTGGATCTCCAAAGCCATGGAGTCGGAGAAGATCCTCCTGCTGACCCGCACATCGAAGTTCGACGAGTCGCCCAAGAAGACCGACGGCATGACGCTGTTCCTCACCGACCTCGACCGCGACAAAGTCGATATACGCCCCATCAAGAAGATGGGTCGCAATGCAGTCACGTCCAACGAGCTGTTCATCGACGGCCTCGAAATCCCGGTCGAAGACCGCATCGGCGAAGAAGGACAGGGCTTCAAGTACATCCTCGACGGGCTCAACCCCGAGCGAATGCTGGTCGCTGCCGAAGCCCTCGGCATCGGCCGCGCCGCGCTACGCGCAGGAGTGCGATACAGCAACGACCGCGAGGTGTTCGGACGCCCCATCGGCAAGAACCAAGGCATCCAGTTCCCGCTCGCAGACTCACTGGCTCGCCTGGACGCCGCCGAACTGGTCCTCCGCAAAGCAACGTGGTTGTACGACAACGGACTGCCGTGCGCCAAGGAAGCGAACATGGCGAAGTACCTGTGTGCCGACGCCGGATTCGACGCCGCAGACCGTGCTCTGCAGACTCACGGCGGAATGGGCTACTCCGAGGAGTACAACGTCTCCCGCTACTTCCGCGAGGCCCGCCTCACCCGCATCGCACCGATCAGCCAGGAAATGATCCTCAACTACCTCGGATCGCACGTTCTCGGAATGCCCAGGAGCTACTGATGTCCGATTTGCCTACCAGTTTGAACGTGTTCGCTCTCACCGGGCGTTCGGCATTGATCACCGGTGCCGGCGGCGGTGTGGGTGAAGCGGTTGCCGTCGCATTCGCTGCAGCCGGTGCTGCGGTGCTGGTCACCGACATCGACAAGGACGCGGCGACGCGTGTGAGCGAGAAGATCACCACATCCGGGGGTACGGCCGAGCCGTTCGCTCTCGATGTCTGCAACGGTGACAACGCACGCGACGCTGCCGCTGCGGCAGCACGACTCGGCAACGGCACCTTGAACATCGTCGTCAACAATGCCGGGGTGATCGCACCGGCCATGTTCCCCGATATGGACGAGAGCAAGTTCCGCAAGGTGCTCGACACTCATCTGATGGGTAGCTACCACTGCAGTCACGCCGCGCTCGACTACCTACCCGAGGACGGAACGGGTCGCATCATCAACGTCACGTCAGCGGCCGGGCTCACGGGAACCATCGGACAGGCCAATTACGGCGCAGCCAAGGCGGCCATAGTGGGACTGACCATGTCGCTCGCGCGTGAACTTGCGAAGAAGTCCATCACCGTCAATGCGGTCGCCCCGTTGGCTGCGACCGCAATGACTGCCAACATTCGCTCCAACGAGAAACTTGCCGCCAAGACACTGGCACGAATTCCATTGGGACGTTGGGCATACCCGGAGGAGATCGCGCCGTCGTTCGTGTTCCTCGCCTCCGATGCCGCGGCGTACATCACCGGTCAGGTTCTGCCGGTCGACGGCGGAACGGTGATCTGAGATGCCACGAAAAGTGAACGGGCCGTTCGCAACCACCGGCCGTGATGTAGTCATCGCGGAGGCCGTGCGAACCCCGATCGGCAAGTCTCATCCTGAGAAGGGCTGGTTCCGCAACACGCATCCCAATGCAATGTTGGCTGCGTGCTACCAGGACTTGGTCGGGCGTGCAGGAATCGACCCGTCCGAGGTGGACGACCTGGTGATCGGCTGCACTGCACCGTTCGGGGAGCAGTCACGCAACATCGGCAGAAATGCATGGCTGCAGGCGGGCTTCCCGCCCGAAGTGCCGGCGACGACGCTCGACCGTCGTTGCGGATCCGCCCAAACTGCGGTGAACTTCGCCGCGGCTCTGATTGCGTCGGGAGTGCACGACGTCGTGATCGCGGGGGGCGTCGAGCACATGGGCCACGTGCCGATGAATTCGCCTGCGAGGATCAGCGAGCTGTACGGGGAACCGTGGACCCCCGAGATGTGGTCGCAGTACGACTTCGTCTCCCAGGGCGAAAGCGCCGAACTCATTGCGGAGCGCTGGAACATCTCCCGGGCGGAGATGGACGAATTCGCAGTCCGCTCACACGCTCTGGCGACTGCCGCCATCGAGGCCGGTCGGTTCGACGCCGAGATGGTGTCGATGGAACTCGACGGAGAGATCCGCCGAGGAGACCAGACTGTCCGTCCGTCGACGACCACCGAAACCTTGGCCGGACTGAAGACAGTTTTCCGTGCCGAGAACGGTCGCGTGACCGCAGGTACCTCGAGCCCGATCTGCGACAGCGCCGCTGCAGTGCTGCTGTGCACGCGGGAGGCTGCAGAACGGCACGGGCTACGTATTCGCGCGCGGGTGGTGGATCAGACGACGGTCGGCGTCGACCCGATCATCATGTTGACCGGCCCGATTCCTGCGACGCAGAAGTTGCTGCGACGCAACGATTTGACCGTCGACGACATCGGCCTCTTCGAAGTCAACGAGGCGTTCTCGTCGGTGGTGCTTGCGTGGGAACGTGAACTGAAGCCGGACATGGACCGGGTCAACGTCAACGGTGGTGCGATCGCCCTCGGTCACGCAGTCGGCGCGACGGGCGCACGGCTCATTGCGACTATCGTCTCTGAAATGGAGCGTCGCGACAGTCACCTCGGGCTGGTGACGATGTGCTGCGGAGGCGGACTGGGCACCGGGACCCTGCTCGAGCGCGAGAGCTGATGGACGATTTCGCGAAGTGGCTCCGGCCAGGTATGGGCGTGTGGTGGGGTCAGGCCGCGTCGGAGCCGCGCCCATTGGTCGACCGCCTGCTCGCGCGCGAGGCGGATGTGGGACCGCTACGGTTTTTCAGCGGATTGAGCTGGAATTCCGCACTGGCACAATCTGTTTCTCCGCTGGACACCGTGGTGTCTTACGGTGGGCTCGGCTCTCTGCGCGAACTGGAGCAAGCGGACAGGCTCGAGGTGGTCCCGTGCCACTACTCCTCGTTTCCGCGAATGTTCGCCGAAGGGTTCTTTCCGCGTGACGTCGGCCTGCTGCAGGTGTCCCCTCCGGATGCGGACGGCAGGTGCTCGTTGGGAATCGGCGTCGACTACATGGCCGACGCCCTCCTGTACACACCAGTGCTGTTCGCCGAAGTCAACGAGCAGATGCCCGACGTGCCAGGGTCTCCCCGAATCCCTCTGTCGCGCTTTGCTTCGACGATCTCGTCCGACCGGCCGTTGCAGGAAGAGCCGCGACGTGAACCCGGGGAGATCGAACGCGTCATCGGCCGACGCGTAGCCGAACTGATCGACGACGGCGACACTGTCCAGGTAGGCGTCGGATCGACAGGAGCCGCAGTCTTCGACGCGCTGTCGGACCACCGGAATCTGGGCGTACATACCGGAATGGTGACCGACGGAATTCTGGACCTGATCGACAAGGGCGTTGTCACCGGTGCGCGAAAGCAGGTGGACGTCGGAGTGTCGATCGCAGGCACTGCGTTGGGATCGTCGAAGCTGTACGGTCGAGTCTCCGACGTCCCGATCCGGTTCCGGCCGACGAGTTACACACACGCACCGCAGGTGCTTTCGCAGCTGTCGACGCTCGTGGCAGTGAACTTCGCTATCGAGGTCGACCTCACCGGGCAGGTCGGAGCCGAAGTGAGCCGCGGGACCTACCTCGGCGCTGTCGGCGGGCAGGTGGATTTTGCTCGGGCAGCGTCGCTGACCGGCAGGCGTTCCATCGTCGCGTTGCGGTCGACGATGCGCGGTCGATCGTCGATCAAGTTCGAACTGGACGAGGGCGTGGTCAGCACCGCGAGAGCCGACGTCGACTGTGTCGTCACCGAGCACGGTGTCGCGCATCTGCGTGGGCAGCCGCTGGTAGAACGCGTCAAACGACTCATCGCAATTGCAGCGCCGGAGTTCCAGGAGGAACTTGCGCGCGCGGCCCATATCAACACGTGACATCACATCATCGGCAAGGAGTAACACATGAGTAATCGAGTAGCACTGGTCACCGGCGGCGCGCAGGGAATCGGCGAGGGAATTTCGCGCAGACTCGCGGCCGACGGGTTCAGGGTCGCCATTGCAGATCTGAACCTCGAGGTTGCCGAACAGACCGCGAAGGACATCGTGGCGAACGGCGGCGAAGCCATCGCCGTCCTCGTCGATATCACCGACACCGCGTCGGTCAATGCCGCCGTCGAGCGGGTCGGACAAGAACTGGGTCCGGTCGAGGTCGTGGTGAACAACGCAGGCTGGGACGATTTCATGAAGTTCCTCGACACGAACGAGGACTTCTGGAACAAGATTCTCGACATCAACTTCAAGGGCGCACTGCGCGTCAACCACGCGGTCGTGCCTGGCATGATCGAACGCGGATTCGGACGAGTCATCAACATCGGTTCCGACGCAGGACGCGTCGGGTCATCCCTCGAGGCTGTCTACAGCGGCGCGAAGGGAGGCATCATCGCGTTCACCAAGACGCTTGCGCGCGAGGTGGCGACCAAGGGCGTCACCGCGAACACGGTGTGCCCCGGACCGACCGATACTCCCGCACTGCGTAAGTTCGCTGACAGCTCGGGTCAGGACGCCGACAAGGTCATCGGCGGAATGACGCGCTCGGTTCCGATGAAGCGCCTGGCCGTCGCGTCGGACATCGCCGCAGCGGTGTCGTTCTTCGCCGGGGACGACGCAGGCTACATCACGGGCCAGACGTTGTCCGTCAGCGGCGGATTGACGATGGCGTAGGCAGCCGGTGACTACCGAAGCCGTCGTGTGGTCGGTCGTCGAGCGGTACGAGGACGTCGAATACGCCCGCAGTGCCGACGGGATCGCAAAGATAACCATTTGCCGACCGGAGGTGCACAACGCGTTCCGGCCGCAGACGTTGATGGAGATTTCAGCAGCATTGACTGCTGCGCGGGAAGATCCGTCGGTGGGAGTCATCGTCCTCACCGGCCAGGGCGACAAAGCGTTCTGTTCGGGTGGGGATCAGCGAGTGCGCGGCGACACCGGTTATCTGACCGATCCAGATCGCCCGGATCAGGTCGGCCGATTTCACGTGACAGATCTGCAAGTGCAGATTCGCCGGTTGCCCAAGCCCGTGGTTGCGATGGTGGCGGGTTATGCGATCGGCGGTGGCCATGTCCTGCAGGTCGTCTGTGACCTGACCATCGCGGCCGACAATGCCCGTCTTGGACAGGTGGGCCCGCGCGTCGGCTCGTTCGACGGCGGCTTCGGTGCAGGTCTTCTTGCGGATCTGGTGGGGCAGCGTAAAGCCAAGGAAATCTGGTTTCTGTGCCGCCAGTACGACGCGCAGCAAGCCCTCGACATGGGTTTGGTCAATACGGTGGTGCCGCTCGCCGATCTCGAAGCCGAAACCGTGCAGTGGTGCCGTGAGATGCTGGCGCTGTCCCCGATGGCACTGCGCTTGATGAAGGCAAGCTTCCACGCCGCAGAAGACGGGCTGGCGGGCATTCAGCAACTCGCACACGACACGAACTTGCTGTTCTATGCGAGCGACGAAGCAAAAGAGGGTCGAGAAGCGTTCAAGGCCAAACGCACTCCGGATTTCGGCAAGTTCCCCCGTCGGCCGTGACCGGCACCTGATCGAAAGGGTTTTCCGTGACGACTTTCGGGGTCAATGCATTCGGGACCGGGCGCGGCCCGGGCAAGTTCACATCGATGGTCGCCGTGGCGAAGGAAGCCGAGAACATCGGGTGCGAGGCGGTGTGGGTGAGCGAACTGTACAGCCGCTCGGCGACCGTTCCCATGGCCGCGATTGCGGCGGGAACGTCGTCGATCTCGATCGGTTCCAACATCGCGTACGGCGTCGGGCGCAGCCCGCTGATCTGGGCGGCCGAGGCGCGGGACCTCGACGAGATGTCCGGCGGCCGCGTCATTCTGGGGCTTGGCAACGGCACGCCGAAGATGATGGAGGCCTGGCACGGCGTCGACGGAAGCGCACCGGCGGTGCGTATGGCCGAGCTCGTCACCGTGCTCAAGAAGCTGTGGCGTCTTCACGAAGGGCCAGTCGATCATGACGGTCGGTTCTATCACGTACACGTCGCTCCTACCGCCGACGTGCCCGAGCCCATTCGGCCGAGCATCCCCATCTGGATCGCCGGCGTCAATCCGTTGATGCTCAGAACTGCAGGGGAGCATGCGGACGGTCTGGTAGGACATCCGATGTACACGGCCGAGTACGTCCGTGGTCCCGTTGCCGAGCAGATCGCGCGTGGCGCCGCACGGTCCGGCCGTTCGGCGTCCGATGTCACCATCATGGGAATTCGGATGTGTTCGATCGACGAGAACATCGACACGGCCCGCGCGCGAGCCGCATTCGCGATCGGGCAGTACGCTGCGTCTCGCGTCTACGATTCCTTGTTCGAATTGCACGGGTGGAGCAGTGAGCAGCAGAAGATCCGCGATGCTGCTCGGAATCGAGACGACGCGGCAGTCGTGCGATCGGTCACCGACGACATGATCGACGCAATCACTATCACGTGCACGCCGAGCGAGTTCGGCGGACGACTGAATGGGCTGAAGGACGATTTCGATCATCTCGACCTCATCGCCCCACCGTGGGGGCTATCGGATCTGGAGACCGAGATGAACAACCGGCACATATTCGCAGGCTTACGCGAACATTTCGCCCGCGGCGAGTCCTGACTGCCCGTGTCGGGAGTCAGGGCTCGTCGATGTCGATCTTGGTGCGCTCCTCGACCTGCACGACCGCTTCGGCATACCCGTGAACGTGTTTCGTCATCCGCCGCATCGCGGCCGCCGCATCACCCGACCGGATGGCATCGGTGATCGTCTTGTGTGCGCGATGCGTCGTGGTTCGAACCTCGTCGTCCACGAAGGCATTGTTCTCGGTCGAGCTGTAGATCGCCTTCGACAGTGCCGACATGAAACCGGTGAGGAGTTCGTTGTGGCTGGCGACTGCGACGCCCAGGTGCCAGTCGACGTTCGCGCGGAGGAACGCATCGAGTGGCAACGACAAGTCACCGACGGCACGATTGGCCGCGTCGAGAACATCGAGATCCTCGTCGGTACGGTATTTCGCGGCGAGGCTGGCACAGGCAGGCTCGATGGCCTCGCGGGTTTCGAGCAATGCGGTCAGGCGTAATTGTTGACCCCGGATGAGCAGGCTGACGGAAGTAGCCAGTGAATCACCACCCGGTTGTTGGATGAAGGCGCCGCCGGAACGTCCTGTCTTGATGGTGACCAGACCTTGAACCTCGAGGATCCGCAGTGCTTCGCGAACGGTGGTCCGGCTCATGCGGGTCTGGCTGACCAGTTCCCGTTCCGGGGGCAGGGCCGTGCCGGACGGGTATTCACCGCGCAGGATCCGCTCGCGTAGGTCGTTGGCGAGCACGTCCGACGCCTTGGGGACCTGCATGGGCTGCAACTGAACGGGATGGCGCTCGACCGCGCCGTTGGACGGCTGCTGGGCCATGTAGACCCCCTCTCTGTGCTTATGGTCGTACCTAAAGTATCAGTTTGAGCTGCTTATTTCACGATCGGCTACGGCAACAGCGCCCGATCAGAGTTTTGGTCCGACCATAATAATGGTTGACTCAGGTATCGGTTTCTCGCTACGGTTCGAATGACCGTCGCACGGCGCGATGAGGCGCAGCCGCGACACGGACAGTGAGGACGCCATGGCAGATCGGGCCGAGCAAGTAGTCACCTGGGAGACGGTGCAGCCGGGCGTTACGGTGGTGACAGCGCTGCGACCGCCCGCCAACGCTCTCGGCATTCCGCTGTTGGATGGCCTGCACGCCGCTATGGACGCAGCGGATGCGGCCGGCGACGTCAAGGTCATGATCATTGTGTCGGCCATTCCTGGCTTCTTCGCCGCGGGTGCCGACATCAAGCATCTGTCGTCCATCGATGCCGAGTCCTTCACCGCGTACGGGGATAAGATGCGCGCGGTCAACGACCGCCTCGCGACTGCCCCCTATCTGTCCATCGCGGCAGTGGACGGATTGGCGCTCGGAGGCGGACTGGAGCTTGCCATGGCCTGCACGCTGCGCGTATCCGGCCCGGGGGGAAAGTTCGGTTTGCCGGAGGTCAAGATCGGGTTGATTCCGGGAGCGGGCGGCACTCAACGCCTGCCCCGCCTCGTGGGTCGCGGGCGGGCGTTGGACATCATGCTCACCGCGCGGCAGGTTCCGGCAGACGAAGCCCTGTCGATAGGCCTTGTCGACCGCCTCACCGACGGCGACGTCCTCGAGGCCGCCCTCGCTTTCGTCGGTGAGATGAAGGGGGCCTCGCTGCCCGCTCAACGTGCGGTCGTGCGCACTGTCGACGCAGCATTCGACACGCCGCTCGAAGAGGGCGCCGCCTATGAAGTGGCACAGGAACAATCGTTGTTCGAGGACGGTGAAGCTGCCGAAGGAATCACCGCTTTCGTCGAAAAGCGACGCCCCAACTTCCGCTGACTCTCATCTCCGTCTTACCCCAGGAGCATCATGAAAACTCTCGACGAGACATTCGAAACCATGGCGGTCGAGGAGGTACAGCCAGGCGTCGTCCTGGTCACGCTGGACCGTCCCGATCGCTACAACGCGATGACCAACACCATGTTCCTGGAACTCGAGCGCCTGGCGTGGGGACTCGAAACCGAGGATGAGTGCCGCGTCGTAGTCCTGACGGGACGAGGAAAGGCGTTCTGCTCCGGATACGACCTCGCTGATGCCGACGATCTGCCGAGTTTGGGCGCGTTGGGCATGCTCGATCAGCAGGAGCGGGCGGCACGCGCGCTCAGTGCCATCAGGGGTTTGCGCGTTCCGGTGATCGCTGCAGTCAACGGCCCGGCAGCGGGAGGCGGTCTGGCCCTTGCGCTCGCCGCTGATATCAGGCTCGCCGGCCCGACTGCCAAGTTCAACGCCGCTTTCGTGCGTATCGGTCTGTCCGCCGGGGACCTCGGGACGTCGTGGTTGCTCACTCGCCTTATCGGCCCTGCGAAGACGAGTGAGATTTGCTTTACCGGCCGAGTCGTGGACGCCACCGAATCTGTCGACCTCGGACTCGCGAACTCCATCTCCGACGATGTCGTCGGCGACGCCGTCGCCTTGGCCGAAGCGATAGTTGCGAACTCTCCTGGCGGGGTGCAACTGTCCAAGCGAGCACTGCAGGCAAACCTCGAAACAGGTTCTTACGCAGCTGCTCTCGAACTGGAAAACCGAGGCCAAGCTCTATTGACTCGCAGCCCGGACATGGCCGAGGCGCTCGCCGCCTTCAAGGAAAAACGACCGCCTGTGTTCCACGGCCGGTAGACGCTGTCCGAACTCACGACGATTGCAGGTGCACCACACATGACGTTTTCTTTTCCCGAACTCGAGACTCTGACGTTCGAAGAACCTGAACCGGGTATCGGCATTCTGCGCATCAACCGCCCGGATCGCATGAATTCGCAGACGGTGCGGATGTTTCACGAATACCGCGAGGCGGGACGTGCCCTGCGCGACAGTGGGTTACGCGCGCTGATTCTCACCGGTGCGGGTGAACGTGCGTTTTGCGCAGGCTTCGACCTCGACGAAATCTCGGTCATCACCGAGATGGGTGTACGTGAATTTCTGAAGTTCCAGGAGACCGCCACCGGCGGCATCCAATCCATCAGATTTCTGCCCTTCCCAGTGATCGCCGCCATTCACGGTGCCGCCACCGGCGGTGGGATGGCGTTGGCGTTGGCCGCGGACCTACGAATCGCAGCGCCGACGCTGAAGATCAGCGCAGCCTTCGTCAAACTGGGTCTGTCGGTGGGCGAATTGGGGACCTCGTTCACCCTTCCTCGGCTGGTCGGTCCGGCGAAAGCCGCCGAAATCGGTTTCACGGGCCGTATCGTCGAAGCCGACGAGGCGCTGCGCATCGGTCTGGTCAATCGGGTAGTCCCGTCCGACGCCCTTCTGCAGGAATCGTTGGCGATGGCGCGACTGATCGCCCAGAATTCCCCAGGGGGTGTGCGTATGTCGAAGCGAGCTATTCACCGAAACGCCGAAATCGGTTCGTACGAGGCAGCTCTCGAACTCGAGAACCGCGGGCAAGCCTTACTCACCCGGACCGACGACATGCCCGAAGCGTTGGCTGCGTTCAAGAACAAGCGTCAACCTGCCTTCAGCGGGAAGTGACCGACGTGGCATGGGACTGGACACCCGAAACTCTCGGCGCGCTCGAGGATTTCTTGGCGTCCCGCGGTATCACCGTGGGACCGTTGACGACGAAGCCGATCGGTGACGGCCATTCCAACTTGACGTTCCTCGTCGGTGACGGGACCCGTAGCGTCGTGGTCCGTCGGCCGCCACCGCCGCCCATTCCGCCCGGCGCACACGACATGCTGCGCGAAGCAGCACTGCTGTCTGCCCTGTACGAGACAGAGGTACCTGTTCCGCAGGTCCTCGCGGTGGGGCAAGCAGGGGACGTCCTGGACGTCCCGTTCTACGTCATGAGTTTCGCCGCGGGGCACGTGGTCACCGATCGGACACCATCACCGCTGGACATACCTGAGCAGCGGCGTCTTATCGGACATCGGCTCATCGACACGCTCGCCGACCTACACGGCGTCGATTGGCAGTCTGCCGGGCTCGGAAAGCTAGGACGTCCCGAGGGTTTCAATGCGCGACACTTGAGCCGCATGCGGCGTCTGATCGCCCAGTCCGACGGGTCCGCTCCCTCCGACTTCGCCGACGTCGATGCATGGCTCGAGGCCAACGTGCCTTCCGAATCCGGTGCGACGCTGATTCATTGCGACTACCGGATCGGTAACGTCATGCTGGCGCCCGAGGCCCCCGGACGCATTGCGGCTGTTCTGGATTGGGAACTGGCTACTCTCGGCGACCCGTTGATCGATGTCGGATACCTCATCGCAACCATCCCGACGCCGGGGCAGGCACCGAACCCGACCGCAGAACTGAGCGCGGCGCTCTTGGAAGACGGGTACCCGACACGAGACGAACTCACGGCGCGGTATGCCGAAGCGACGGGACGCAATCTGTCGAACCTGGCGTGGTACACGACATTCGCGCTGTGGAAGCTTGCCGTCCTGTACGAGTACAGCCGTCGACGGGTCGAGGCAGGCATCGGCGACCCGTACTACGCCGATCCCGAACTAGTTCAAAGGTTTCTGGCCGATGCCAGGCGTACGGCCGGACTCGATCGACGAACACCACAAGAGGAGCACACATGAGCACCGTCGACGCTGATACATCCTTCGTGGACCCGTTGGTCGGACCGGAAAGGGTCGATTTGCCCGATGGGTTCTTCGACCGGTTGATGTTCAACATGCACCCCGCGGACCGTACGGCACCGTCGCTGATTACCGGGCTCGGAATCTACCCGCCCAAGAATTCGATCGACGGGTTCGTGGTGATTTCGAACGCAGGCGAGCAGCGAAATCTGCGCTTCGCTTCCGAACTCGACGCCACCGACCGACGAAGCTGCGGGCCGTTCTCTGTCGACTGCATCGAACCGAACAAGCAGTGGCGGCTTGTGCTCGGCCCCAACGACATCGGTGTCGAATTCGATGTGACCTGGCGCGCCCGCACGCCGGCTTGGTTCGGCGAGATCGCGGTCGAGAACAAGGCGACGGCGACGAGAACCTCGTTCGACCATCTCTTTCAGTCCGGTCGCTATTCGGGAACCGTGAGTACCGACGGCAACGAGGTGTCGGCGGATGGGTGGTTCGGTCAGCGTGACCGCTCGCGTGGTGTGCGAACCATGGCGGGTGGCCAGGGTCTGCACATTTGGTATCAGGCGCAGTTTGCAACCTTCTCGATCGGGTTCCTTCTAGTGGAAACCCGAGACGGGCAGCGGATTCTGCTCGAGGGCGCGGTCATGCACGAGGATGGAACGCTCGATGCCGTCACGAACGTGCGTCACGCGTTGCAGTTCACCTTGGGTCTCGACCTGGTGGGAGGAGACGTCGACGTGACAACAGCCGCGGGCAATCGCTACCGCGTGCATGCCGACGCGACGGCGGGCGGTGGGTTCATGGCAGGTGCAGGGTACGGGGGACATCATGGCGTGGCACGCGGTATCGACCACATCGAATCAGACCGCTACACGTTGAACGGAACAGTCGGTCCGACCACCCTGGACTCGTCGTTGACCGACCGACTGTGCTCGTTCTCGTTGGACGGTGAATCGGGTGTGGGGATTTTCGAGTTTGCTCTCAGCCGTAGCCGGTCCTACACGTACCGTCCGTCGCTCCATGTTTGAACAACGCTGAAAAGGCCCCGCCAGCATTGCTGAGCGGGGCCTTTTCGCGTCGGCACTCACACGGTGCGCTGAGCCTTACTCGTCGCGGATGCGGCCTTGCTGGTTTCCTTGATCTGGTCCCAGTCCGCGTCTTTCAGCGATGTAAGCCCCGCGAACGTTCCTGGGCCAGCCAGCATTTGGCCACCATCCATGGCGATGGTCTGACCGGTGAGGTATTTGCACGCATCGGACAGAACGAACATGGTGAGATTCGCGAGCTCTTCGATGGTTCCCGTGCGCCCGGCCGGGATTTGATCGGCCTGAGTCGCTCCGACGGCACTCTTGTCTGTGGGGTTGAGCATCTCCCACGCGTAATCCGTCGGGATCGGTCCTGGCGCCAGAGCGTTCAGGCGGATGTCGTACTTCGCCCACTCGACTGCCAGCGACATCGTCATTGAATGCACCGCTGCCTTGGCCATGGCAGATGGGACAACGAACGCCGAGCCGGTCCACACCCATGTTGTAAGAGTGGAGAGCACACTGCCGGGGAGCTCGTCGGCGATCCATCGCTTGCCTGCGGCATGGGTGGTGTGGAACGACCCGTTCATGACTGTACTCGTCACCGCTTGAAACGCACGCGGACTGAGGTCCTTCGTCTGAGCAATGAAATTGGCTGCAGCATTGTTGACGACGCTGGTAAGCGGGCCATGTTCGTTCCATATACGGTCCATGACCGAATCGACGTTCTCGTAGTCTCGGACGTCGACGGAGTGGTAGTGAACCGAGCCTGGGCGCGACGCGGATGCTTCTTCCGCGGCGTCCCGCAGAACAGCTTCACGGCGGCCCCACAGGTGGACCTCGGCGCCGTGCTCGACCATGTGTCGGGCGACTCCGCGCCCTAGTCCGGTGCCGCCGCCGGTGATCAGAATCCGTTTACCGGACAACAAAGTCGGTGAGAGTGGTGTTGCGTCGGTCATCGTGCACCTCGTCGTGTTGTGGCTTGTGAGCCGGTTAGCCGGTTACAGGCCGATGTTCTTCGCGATGATCTCGCGCTGGATTTCGTTGGTACCGCCGTAGATCGGCGGTGCAAGTGCGCGTCGCACCTGACCTTCCATGCCGTACTCACGGGCGTAACCGTTGCCGCCCATCATCTGCATTGCTTCGAGTGTGGCGTTCTTGGCCACTTCAGTGCTGCGCATCTTGGCCATCGCGCTTTCGCGGGCGAGATCGTCCTCCAAGCCCGAGTCGATTCCGGACGCGGCGTCGTAGAGGAACACCCTGGCCATCTCGACATCGGTGGCAAGATCTGCAATGCGGTGCCGGATAGCTTGGAAGCTTGCGATCTTATGTCCGAACTGCTCACGCTCTCGCGTGTAGGCGATGACGTCGTCGAGTGCGCGCTGCGCTGCACCGATACTCATAGCCGCAATGATGAGCCGCTCGATGGAAAGCCCTCGCATCAACTGTTTCCAGGCATTGCGCGGGGTGCCGACGACGGCGGATTCCGGTACTTCGACGTCGGTGAAGAACACGTCGTTGCACGTGTGCGCTTCCATCGTGTCGATTGGGCGGATCGTCAGGCCCGGTGCGTCCGTCGGCACCATGAGCAGAGTCATTCCGTGGTGCTTGCGTTCCGCCGACTCTTCCCGCGCGAGGACCAGGATATGTTCCGCTACATGCGCAGCCGAGATCCATGTCTTCTGACCGTTGATCAGATACCGGTCACCGTCGCGGCGTGCGGATGTCCGCAGACTGGCCAGGTCAGATCCGGAGCCGGGTTCGCTGAGTGCGATGGCTTCGAGGCGGCCAGCGACCAGATTGCCGACGATTGTCTTCTTCTGATCGTCCGTCCCCCACCTCAGGTAAGTCTGTGCCGCGGTGAGGCCCGTCGAGTAGCCGGTGGTCGGGGCAAGCCCGCGGGCCGACTCCTCCAAAAAGATGCACTCGTCGACGAACCCGGCCCCGCCGCCTCCGAACTCCTCGGGGAGTGACACTCCGAGCCATCCATGTGCGGCCATGTCGGACAACACTTTCGGGCTGTTCGACAGTGTGCCGCCGTCGGTGACCGCGTCCCGTTGCGCAACCGTCGCCAGATCGCGCCGGCAGTACGTGCGCACTGCCGTCGCGAACTCGCGCTGTTCAGCGGTGAAACGCACTTACTTGCCCCGGTACTGGCTGAAGTCGGGCTTGCGCTTTTCGTTGAAGGCTGTGATCCCTTCGCGGGCTTCGGGGGTCTCGCCGAAGATCTCCAGCGTGGAGTACGCCATGGAGCCGATGCTGACGAAGTGTTCGGTGTCGGTGTTCATCGACTGCTTGAGCACCTTGAGTGCGGTGGGGGAGAAATCGAGCATCTGATCGGCCCAGGCCCGAACCTCTGCTTTGAGGTCGGCTGCGGGAACGACTTTGTTGACGAGTCCCCAGTCCAGCGCCTCCTCGGCGGACAGGCGACGGAGCATGAACCAGATTTCTCGTGCTCGTTTTTCGCCGACGACGCGCGCAAGGTAGCCCGATCCGAGCCCGGCGTCGAAGGACCCGACCCTGGGGCCGTTCTGTCCGAACTGCGCAGTGTCCGCGGCAATGGTGAGGTCGCACAGCACGTGCAGAACGTGGCCGCCGCCGATAGCCAGACCGTTGACCGCCGCGATGACCGGCTTGGGGGTGTCGCGGATGACGCGGTGAAGCGACTCGACCTCGAAGAGGCCGCTGACCGAGGGGCCGTAGTCGCCCGATTCCATGCGCTGCTTCTGATCGCCGCCCGCGCAGAACGCCTTGTCGCCGGCTCCGGTCAATGCCACGACGCCGACCTCGCTGCTGGCCCACGCCCGCTTGAACGCGAGGATCAGTTCGTCGACGGTCTGCGCGCGGAACGCGTTGTAGCGCTCGGGGCGATTGATCGTGATAGTCGCCAGCCCGTTGTCGACCTCGTAGGTGATGTCGGTGAAAACGGTCATCGGTCTTCGGTGTCCTTTCGGTGATTGAGTCGATCGTCCTGGAAGCGCGAAGCCTTTGGACTGACCATTTACACGACGTTAGCGTGCGCTGAAGGCCCGGGGCAAGGCATCGTGCGATCTTGGGATTGTTTCAGGACCGATATTTACATTTGGTCAGTCCTTATGGTTCCATGTGTGATGTCGGACACCTCCTCGGGTGCCGCACGAGTGTCACACCGGCCCGCGAAAAGGACCCCTATGAGCACTACGCACACATCGGCCTCGCCATCTCGATCGATTAATCGGTGGTGGTATGCGGCAACAGGATTCGTCACCCTGCTTTTCGGCTCGAGCACCGTCAATGTGCTGTTCAACGTCCTGGGCAAACCCATGGCGGAAGACTTCGGGTGGGAGCGCAGCGTTGTCACCAACGGGTTGTCGATCGAGACTATCTTCGTCGGCTTCAGCATCGTAATTCTGGGAATTCTTGTGGACCGGTTCGGGCCAAGTCGCCCCGCGCTGCCGATGGTGCTTCTGTTCGGTGGCGGCATCATGGCGATGGCTGCCGTTCCCAACAATCAAGCCGTCTTCTATGTGCTCTGCATCGTGATCGGCGCGGGAGCGGGAGCATTGAACCCGGTTGCGCACGCCACCGTCGTCAGCGCATGGTTCCGCGACAGCCGCGGTCTCGCGCTCGGCGTCTTGATGGCCGGCATGGGTGCATGTGGCGTCGTGATGCCGTACCTCGCCAATTGGATCGTTGGTGCGGCCGGGTGGCGGACGACGTTCCTCGTAATCGGCGCGCTGTGCACGGTCATTCCGTTCTGTGTGTACGCATTCGTCACTCGTATGCCGAAGCAGCACGACGAGGAGCGGCTGCAGGCGCGTGCAGCCGGTCGAGTCGCAGGCGAATCTCTGCTTACCATCGCGCGCTCGTACCGTCAGTTTTGGCTACTGTCACTTTCGATCTTCTTGGTGTCGTCGGCGACCTTCGGCTTGATGTCACAGATTGTTCCGATGACGACGGACAAGGGCATCAGCCAGGAGACAGCAGTGTTCGTGCTGTCGATCTTGAGCCTGTCGTCCATTGCTGCGCGGCTGCTCGTCGGATTCTGTCTTGACCGGCTTTTCGCGCCTGTCATCGGCTCCGTCATCTTCGCTTTGTGTGCCGTCGGCGTCGGTCTTTTGATTTCGTCATCGTCGCTACCCTTGTTGATCGCCGGGGCAGTCCTGGTCGGTGTCGCTCTGGGCGCCGAAGGCGACGTAGCCGCGTACATGACAAGCCGCTACTTCCCGAAGCATTCCTACGGCCGCGTTCTGGGATTCGTGTACTTCCTGTACGCGATGGGATCGGCGTTCGGAATCTTCCTGCTGGGGCAGGTCTATGACGCAACAGGGTCCTACAGTGCGGGAATCGCGCCCATCGTCGGAATGGTCGTGGTCTCGATCGTGTGCCTGCTTTTCATGGGAAGGTACCGATTCTCGCTCGATCACAACGAACTGGCCGATGCTGCCGAGTCGTCCCCGGACACCGCTTCGGAACGGGCTGCGCACAGTAACTGAGGGCAAGGGTAGTGAGGGCTGTCGTGGCCACGGATGTCGCATCCGTGGCCACGGCTTTCGGCGTATATGGCGTTACCAGTGGGAGGTTCTATTTATGACAGTGGGATCAGGCACGTACTCGAATATGGATCGGATTGTGTCGCAACGAATTCGGCGTCATCACGTCGTCATCATCGGCTCCGGGTTCGGCGGCCTGTTCGCAGCGAAACAACTGCGTAAGGCCAATGTCGACGTCACGCTGATCGCGAAGACCACCCACCACCTGTTCCAGCCACTGCTGTACC
>NZ_QGNK01000024.1:0-77655 GCF_003336925.1 Rhodococcus sp. Eu-32
GAGCTACAAGACCGAGCTGATCCGCCGGCGTGGACCGTGGCGAACGGTCGACGACGTCGAGTTCGCGACGCTCGAATACGTGTGGTGGTACAACCATCAGCGTCTGCACGAAGCGCTCGGTTACATGCCCCCGGCTGAATACGAGACCACCCTGATCGACATCTCACAACCCAGCGAGTCGGCCACCCCGGCCCTCGTAACCGCATAGGAACAAAACCTGGGGTACTTCAGGCAGGGTTCGTCACCCAAGCCTTCCGCAGCGGCGCTGACGCGCACGCGATCATGCGCCAAACCGGCCACACCACACCCGGCATGGTCGACATCTATGCCCGCGAACACGCCCCCATGCTCGGCAACGCCGTCACCGATCTCGGTCTGTAACGAATGCGGCGATCTGATCAATGAATGTGGTTGCCTCGCAGAGCGATCGGCACACGTGGTCGCTGTTCGAGGACTGGTGCGCGGCAATGAACTGCACCGCATTACCGACTACACCGCACACTTTGGCTCGGTTCCTCAGCGCTCATCCGGCCGCGGGTGCGACGCAGCGGCGCCGAATTGCCACCATCGACGGCGTGCACCACCGAGCCGGTTTTCCGCCTCCCGGACGCAGTGAGACGGTGCGCTCTGCGATCGATGCTGTCCGAGCAGAGCGGTTACAAAGGCTAGCAACAAGATTGGGCGCCATCATCTCTGAGCTCCCTTCATCAGGTTGGCCCGCGGCATTGTTCGCGCGTCGCGACGCACTCATTCTTGTCCTTGCCTCGACGGGCTTACCGTACAGCCGGATCGCCGACATGCGAATCTGCGATGTCGCTGGTGACGCGGGCGCTGGTAGCCTTCGCTTTCGAAATGCAGCAGGTGCCGACATTGTCACCTTTGAGGCCGTCACAGCCTCGAATGTCGAGCCGCCGCAGGTGTTGTTACGATGGTTACAGGTGCTTGGGCACAACGAGGTACATCCGAGCGCGCGAATGCTCGCCGAGACAATGGCAAGCGGTGATGGAACCGAATTGTCGGGCTACGACAGGTACGTGCAATCGATAGATGTGCGGCCGCTGTTGACACCGATCGACCGTTGGGGATACCTGCCATTGGATACGGCCGCGCTGACCGCGCGGGCGGTCGCGGAGATCGTACGGGCACATCTCCTCGGCCAGGCCCCGCCACACGTTGTTCCTCCGGGATGGGCGCGGCGTGAAAACGACGCAGCCGAAACAGTGAACGCAGGGTCGTCGGTAAACGTTGACCTCGATCCGGGTTACTACGATCGCGGCATCGCAGCTCGCAAGAACGCCGTTTCGGTGTTCGCCGACGTCGAGGTGCTTCTCGGTGATATCGAAGAACGCGTCGAGCAGCTGCTGGCCGGTCTGCTCGACCTGGTCGGGGAGGACGAGCAATAGTGCGGCATGGGGTGTGGTGAGATGGCCGATTCGCGGTCGATCTCCGATCCGGCCAGGTTAAGTGGGAAGCGTTTCGGGGCGGTGAGGTGCGGTGTGTTTCGTTGCAGATCAGATGGTCGTGCGTAACACGTTTGCCTAATATGAGTTCGAAGTCGTCTCGAGTTTGTGCGGGTGTAGCCATTCAGCGAGAAACGCGGTGCGCGATGTAGCTGCTAGTCGGTGGGCTTCGCGGAGCGAGACCGGTTGAAGAGGATTTTCGAGAGAAGTCAGGTCGGCGAACGCTGCACCAATGCTGTCGGTGAGCGAGACCAGAGCAGATACCGCAGTCGTCTTGCGATGCTGCTGTGCGTCGACGGCTCGCATCGGCACGACGTGCCCAGGCCTGGTCAGGTCGGTGGGAACGGTTGTGGGGTCGCACAGTACGCGGACTGTGCGTGCCCGGTCTGCGGCGGAGATGCCGGTGGTGATGGATTCTGCGGCGTCAACGGTCACGCATTGCCCGTAGCTGGGTCGTGTGGTGTCTCGGATCGTCGGTGCTGCTTCGGGCAGATGCAGAGCGTCGCATCGTGCAGTGGGGAGCGCCACCTGTACGAAACCGGATGTACGTGCGATCAGCTGCGCCATTGATGCAGTGTCGATGGTCGCGCCAGCGTAGGCGAGCACGATGTTGACTCCCGCTGCGATGATGAGGGGTTCACCCCGCTGCAACAGTCCCGCCGCTTCCGCCCACCCGCAGAGGTAGTCGCGACGGCCGGTAGATGCCGTTTTCATGCTGTGCGCCAGGCGAAGTCAGATGGCGGGTTCGTTTCGAGGTCGGCGGTGGGTACGGGGCCGGGAATTCTGACGAAGCCGTTGGACGGTATGCGATGGGAGTCGACGAACCAGTTGGAGAGCTCGACAAGAGCAGAGAGATTTATACCGGTGGACACTCCTTCGAGGTGCAGCAACTGAACTACGTCTTCGGTGCACACTCCCGCTCCCGGTGTTGTGGGCATGGCGGGGTGGCCGCCACTGCCGGCTAGCGAGGTGTCGATGTGTGTAACGCCTGCTTTGATCAGTTCCGCGATGTTCGCCAGACCCATGCCGCGTCCATCGTGTATTTGTACGGTCAGGCTGTTCGGGTCTTTCAGCTGTTCGAGTGCGAACGTCGTGGTTTCGCGTATTGCGCGTGGGGATGCGTAGCCACAGGAATCGGCGAGAATCCAATGTTCGACTCCGATGTCGAGGAGACGGCGGGTCAGGTGCAGTAGGTCCGCGGGGCGGCGAGGTGGCCCCGATGGCCCGCCCCAGGCGAAAATGATGTAAGTGCCCACGGTGATCGACGACGTGCTGGCTAGCTCGTTCATGCGTTCGAGTTCACGCAGGGACTCGTTGGTGGATTTGCCGATGTTGTTGTGAGCGAATGTTTCGTCGGCGGAGAGCAGAAAGTAGGCTGAGTCTGCTCCTGCGTCGATCGCGCGCCGCAGTCCTCGTTCGTTGCCGACGCAGCAGCCGAGGGATACGTTCGGGCGGCGGCGGATGCCTGCGAACACTTTCTCTGCGTCGGCCAATCCTGGGATGAGGTCTGGCCGGACGAACGAGGAGACTTCGATTGCTGGAACACCAGCGCTGGTGAGCGAGTCGATCAAGTGAATCTTGTCGGCGCTGGACAGGGGGTGAGCTTGACCGGTGAGACGGGGTGCGATGTCGCGGATGACGATGTTGTTCACTTGGGGTCCTAGGTTCTTGGAGGCGTGCTTCAGCTGCGGCGGGTGGGACGATGGCCGTGGTGGTGTGCGTCCCAGATGTCGGTGTGCTGGCTGGTTTCGCGTAGCTCGACTTTGCGGATCTTTCCGGTAGGGGTGCGAGGGAGCGAGTCGACAGCTCTGTAGAACCGGGGAACCATGAAGTGCGGCATGAGTGCGTCGTTGTGTGCGAACAGGGCTGACATATCGAAGTTTCCAGGATCCTCGACGTGTATGACGGCAAGTATTTCGTCTTCTCCGAGTTCGGATGGGACGGCTACCACCGCTGCGTCGAGAACCGACGGAAATGCGGTAAGGATCGACTCGATTTCTTGAGAGGAAATGTTCTCGCCGCGGCGCCGCAGTGCGTCTTTCTTACGGTCGACGAAGTAGAAGAATCCGTCTTGGTCCATGAATCCGAGGTCTCCGGTGTGGAACCACAAGTCGTGGAAGACGGCCAGAGTTGCTTCGGGGTCGCGGTAGTACCGGGTGAACATCACGTGCGGTTGTTTCGGTCGGTAGACGATTTCGCCGACGGATCCGGCCGGGGCGCGGTTGCCGTTCTCGTCGTGGATTTCCAAGATGGTCGAGGCAGTGGGCTTTCCCAGTGATCCCACCCGTCGGTTGTCGAGCGGGTTGTGCAAGACGTTCTTCATCTCGGTCGAGCCGTATCCCTCGACGATGTGTACTCCGAAACGATCTTCGAAGCGGTAGAGCACGTCCGCTGGCGCGGGTGCGGCGAAGATGCGCCTCACCGCGTGCTCTCGGTCTTGTTCGGATGGCGGCTGAGCGAGCAGCACCGGCAGCATGGAGCCGAGGGCGTTGAACTCGGTGACTTCGTAGCTGCGAATGTCGTTCCAGAATTTGCGTGCGCTGAATTTGGGCGCGATGACGGAGGTGGCTCCGAGGTACAGCGCGCGGAGGAAGATGTTGATCTGCGCGGCGCCGTGGAACAGCGGTAGGCAGGTGTAGATTCGGTCGCCTTGGCTGTTACCCATCGCTTCGGCTCCTTCGCGCGCGCCGACGAGATTGTGCAGATGGGGGAGTTCGACGCCCTTGCTCTTGCCGGTCGTTCCGGAAGTCAGCTGGATGGCGGTGATGTCGGATGGTCGCACCGGCGGGAATGAGTAGTCCGGATCACCCATGGCGACAAGGTCGCCCCAGCCGATGACTCGGCGTCCGCAATCGCGGATCGAGGGTGGGATGCGGTCGATGAAGACGATGGTTTCCACACACTCCGGTAGAGCGGGCAGCTCGAGAAGTGCCTCGACGAGGCTGGATTCGGTAATCAGTACGCGCACGTCCGGGTGGGCGAGAGCATGCTCGAGGAAAGACTGTTTGTAGGCAGTGTTGATCGGAACCTGGACCAGCCCTGCCGTTGCGGTGCCCATCCACGTTTCGAGGAACTCGATTGTGTTCGACAGGTAGATAGCGACCGATTCGGATTTCTGACAACCGAGTTCGAGCAAAGCCGAGCCGATGACCCGAGCCGCAGCATCGAGCGCGCGGTATGTTCGGGACACCTCATTGCAAATCACCGCGACCTTGTTCGGGTTCGCGGCCGCCCGGCTCGCGAGCAGTCCTCCAATTGTTCCCCCACCAAGATCGGGAAACGCACGCGTGCTCATTGTTTTCTCCAGTTCGACGTCGTTGTGGTTACCGGGCGAGGCTGTTGCGGGCGGACACCGGGTGCCGCGAGCAGGATGAGTCTGCGGCGCTACCCGGAGATGCGGCGGTCAGAGTTCTTTCTTCATGCGGCGCGCAATGTTTTCCAATGAGGGGTCCCACGCCGCCTCAGCTCCGGTAGTAATCAAGAATGCCGAGATCCCCAGGTCTCGGTACTTGGCCAGCGATTCGAGTATCCGATCTTCGGTACCGACGAGAGCGGCAGAGTTGGCGAACCCCCCCAGAAGCTTGACCAGGCCGGTCCAGAAGCAATCGTCGTGTAGTTCTTCTTCGGTCAGCGCGAGCTGGCGGTTGCGCCCCACGGAGACATCGGTGCTCGAGGATCGGAGAAATTTGGTGGTTCCTTGGGCACCGAGGATGGTGTTTTCCACTGCTCGCGCGGCGTCCCACGCGGCCTCGTCGGTGTCGCCGACGAACAATCGCAAGCTCAGCGAAAACTCGATCGGCCGACTGTATTTGGTGGCTGCCTCGCGTACACGTTCGATGCGTTGTGCAGTTCCGTCGAGGGGCTCGCCCCACAGCATGTACAGATCGGCGTGGCTGGCGCCGAAGTCGACGGCGTCGTCGCTTTCGCCGCCCATGAAGATCGGAACGTGTTTGTTCAGGGGTTGAATGAGGGGATGGATGCGTTCGGCTTTGTAGTAGCGGCTGTTGTGGTCGAATGCCGCAGTGGTGCTCCAGGCCGCTTTCATGACGTCCAGATATTCGCTGGCTCGGGCGTAGCGCTCGGATTTGGGTAGATAGTCGCCTTCGCGATGGAGGTCTTTGTCCGACCCGCCGGTGACCAGGTTGATGGCCAGTCTGCCGCCGGACAGGACGTCGAGGGTCGCAAAGTATCGGGCGGCGGCTGCGGGGTCGATGACTCCAGGGCGATGCGCGACGATGAGCGAAAGTTTGTCGGTCAGCGCCGCCAGAAACGGTGCTGTGGCGTGATTGTGAGGCCAGATGGAAGAGTATCCGACCAAGACGCGATCGATGGCCTCGGAGGCGTTCAGTTGGTATGCACGCTCGATGAGAAGTGCGGGGTCTGTTTCGCCGATTTCCAGCGGCTGCAGACCTGTGAAGATGTCGACCATGAAATGTCCTTCGTCGATGGGCGGGTAAAATTCGATGTGTCGAGGGACTCGACGGCGATCAGGGAGTCGGCGTTTTGCCCACCAGATGAAAAGCTGCTCGGTGATACAACAACGGTGATCGATCCGATGGCTGGATCCGATAAGGTTGCGCGACAACGATTTTGTGGTCGCCGACTTCGATGATCTGTGCAGCCTCGCATGCCAACCAGCCGGCGCTGTCCGTGATCTGTGGGAGCTCGTCGGTGAAAGTCCAGTCGACGGTGTCCATCTTGTCGTCCGCTTTACTCGAGCACTGCCTGCCGACATCGCTTTGATCGTCGGCAAGCAAATTGATACCGAGTCGGCCGGTTCGTTCGATCACACCCAGCATCCGAGAGGTGAGGTCCAGTACGACCAAGGCGTAAGCAGGGGTCAGCGACAGGCTGCTGAATGAGCTTACTGTCGTAGCGTGCGCGACCCCGTTCTCGACGCCGGTCACCACTGTCACCGGTCCGGGAACGTTGCGAAACAGTGCGCGGTAATCCGTGTGTAGAACACCACCCGAGTTTGTAAGCATGCTTACATTCCAGCATGTGCACACGATCGGTGTCAACGAAGCGCCGGAGGCGTATGTGACCGGAACGCGCCGACCAGGTACACATCAACTGCCCTCGCGCGAAGCGAACGCCAACTGCGCTGTCCTACCAGATGGTTTGCGGTAAATAAGCCTGTCGGTCCCTGCTTCGAAAGTGCATCGAGAACCCCTGGACGAGTGCTGCTCCGGCGGATGGGGCGGCGCTCGACTGTTGTTCGAGCGAAAGCGGACAGGTGCGCATGGTGTTCGATGAACCAGGGTGCGGTGTCCCGAGGTGGCAGAAAAAGCCGGTGTCGGTAGGGTCGATGCGGAGAACGACAGCGCCACAGCCTGCTGATAATGTTGCCTCTTCCGAGTAGATCAAGAGGAGACCCGATGCCCGTCGATGACGCACCCGGCCGTCGGGACGAAAGTTCGTCGCCCGTGGGCTGGCAATCTCCAGTCGGTGCGACCGCCGTAGGCGAGGCAGCATTGTTGACCGATGCCGTCTTTCGGCTCGAGCGGGCGATCGGGCGTATCGGTAACAAAAGGTTGGCTCGGTGGAATCTGTCACTGTCCGGCTACGCGGCGTTGAAAATTCTGCAGACCAGGTCGGACTTATCGCTTGCACAGCTGTCCAGGCGATGCTTCGTTCGACCACAGACCATGACGCGTATTGTCACCCAGCTCGAGGAACGCGGGTACGTGCGGCGTCGTCCACATCCTGAGAGCGATCGCGCGATAGCGCTGGCGCTGACCGACGCTGGACGGGCGACCATCGACGACATGGATGCGGAAGTTCTGCGCATCAACGAAACCCTCGCCCGAGAACTCGACGGTGACGAGGCGGCTCGTTTGGAGTTGAGTTTGCGGCGATGCGCGCTGGCTGTGGAGGCCGAACTCCGCGACATGTGACAACCGTTGCGCTCCGTCGAGAGTGCGCACTCCAAATCGCTGCCTCCGGCCGATCGACCGAGTTGATTGGGTAACCCATGCTGGGGCGGGCTGAAACCGCAGATATACGGCCGGTGTGGCCCCGTCGAAGTAGCTCACGGGTCGAGCAGTGGCGAAAAAATCGGGTTTCGCACCCATTTTGTTCGCATGCTGATAAATTGACAGCATGCGAATGATCTACGGATCGGTGCGACTGATCGCCAAGTCGGATCGATGCGCCTCATCCGCATCCGAAACACAGTTCCCTCGACGAGCGTAGTAACCGAGACTGCCAGGCATGCACTCGGCGCATCTCGCTTGAATCCCTTCGATTGCGGAGTATCAGATGTCCTCACACCCTGGCGTTGCATCGCCCGCGACACGCAAACAGGTAGCTCTCGCTGCCTCCATCGGCAATACTGTCGAGTCGTACGATTTCGCGTCCTACGCTTTTCTGGCCACGATTCTGGCACCTCTGTTCTTTCCCAACGCTCAGCCGGGTGCAGCCCTGTTGTCCTCGTTCGCCGTCTTCGGGGCCGCGTTCTTCGCGCGTCCCCTCGGCTCGCTCGTTTTCGGCCCGCTCTCGGACCGCATCGGACGTAAACCAACGCTGGTCATCACTCTGCTTGTCATGGCGGTGGCGACAACGTGTATCGGTGTGCTCCCGGTGTCGGCGACGATCGGAATCTGGGCACCCGTTCTTCTCGTTGTTTTTCGCCTCGTTCAGGGATTGGCGGTCGGCGGGGAATACAGCTCCGCCATCATCTATGCTGCGGAATTCGCACCCGCCGATCAACGTGGACGTATGACGTCTCGAGTCCAGATCGGTAGTGTCGCAGGACTTTTGCTCGCTGCAGTTGCTGTTCTCGCTCTCAACGCGCTACTGACTACGGAGCAGATGACCAGCTGGGGATGGCGGATACCGTTTCTGTTGTCTCTGCCCATGGGCGCTGTGGGGTTGTGGTTGCGTTCCAAGCTCGGCGAGACACCGGAGTTCGAGACTCTCGAAAGTGCCGAGAAAACGGTGAGTACGCCTGCCCGTGCTGCATTTGCGCAGCACTGGACGACGATGTTGTTGATCATCGGTGTCGGCGCGTTCCATACCATCGGCTTCTACATGGTGTACACCTACAGCCAAAGTTTCGTCATCCAGCTGGGTTACTCGCGCACCAGCGCCACGCTGGTAATAGTTCTCGCTCTGATCGTTGGACTGGCGTTGACTGCACTAGGAGGGTATCTCTCGGATCGCTTCGGTCGCCGTGTAGTCCTTCGCACCACCTCGGGCGTAGTAGCCGTCGCCGCTATTCCGCTCTTTCACGGTTTGGCGACAGCCACCAACCTCACCGTCATCGCAGCTTTGATCATTTTCCTTTCCATCGGCCCGGCCATCTACGCCGCTGTGGCGCCGGTGACCTACGTCGAACTCGTACCCACGGCCGTACGCGGAACCGTCATCGGCGTCGCGTACAACATCGTGGTCGCAATACTCGGCGGTTCCGCGCTCTATGTCAGTCAATGGTTGGTCGACACCACCGGAGACAGTCGTTCACCGGCCTACCTCCTCATGACAGCTGCGGCGATCAGCCTGGTAGCGACACTGTTCATCAAAAAGACATCGGGTCCTGCGGTGCAGACACGCCTCGACACCGAAGCCACCCCGCAAGCTCACGTCGCGGACACCGTCAAGTGACACACCCGGGCGGCGACGCAATCCGTCGAGCGCGCCAGGCGTCGATCAGTGCAACGCCCCAGGCAAGAATCTTCATCAACTTCTTCGAGGGCCCCGTCGTCGAGACCCACCGTGCCGCGCGCTATCGGACGTACTGATCAACGTGCCTCCATCCATCGTAGGAAGAACAAACTCCATGACGAAAAACCCGCGTACAACGTGGAGCTCGCAGCGCGAGATACCCATGAGGCCTCTCACACAAGGGCTTCGGCTGCTCGAGGTGTGCCCGGTCGGTCGAAGCGCGGGTGTGTAATGGCAAGTTACGCCTCGCCGGCCCCCGACCGTAGTGCGCAACGAAAATTTTTCGTGACCACGCCGATCCCGGAGCCGGCAATGACAATGCTTCGTCGCAGTGGGCACGTCGACCTACCCTCCGGCGCGCTCAGCGACACCGATCTCGAATGTGCGTGCGCGTCCGGTCGGTACGACGTCATCGTCGCGCAATTGAACGACCGGTTCGACCGCGATGTGCTCGACGCCGCTCGCATTCGCGGTATATCGAACTTCGCAGTGGGATACAACAACATCGATGTGGAGCACGCCACAGCTAACGGCGTCATGGTTGCAAACACCCCCGAAGTCTTGACCGACGCAACCGCAGACATCGCCATGCTGTTGATCTTGGCAACAGCGCGCCGAGCAGTAGAAGCCGACACGTTCATGCGCTCCGGACAGTTCGATGGATGGAAGCCAAATCTGCTACTCGGCCACGACATCACGGATCGTACTCTCGGCCTGGTCGGATTTGGACGCATCGCACGCGCCACCGCGCGACGAGCAGTGGCATTTGGAATGAATGTTATCTTCTGTGCCCGACCATCAACAGAGCGTCCCACCGATACAAGGGATTTGGCGGATCTTGCTGGATCCGTTCGCTCCGTCGGATGGGACGAGCTCGTCACCACCAGTGACTTTCTCTCCGTTCATGTCCCGCTGAACGAGCAGACCCATCATCTGGTGAATGCTGCAGTGCTGAACGCGATGAAGCCATCATCGATTCTGATCAACACCGCGAGGGGACCGATCGTCGATGAAACAGCCTTGGTGTCCGCACTCGAGAGCAAGGCCATCGCAGCAGCAGGCTTGGACGTATACGAGGATGAACCGCGGATGGCTACGGGCTTGGCCCAGCTCCCCAACACGGTGTTGCTTCCGCACATCGGTAGCGCCACGGTGTCCGTGAGGGCAGAAATGGCTCGATTGTGCGCGCTCAACGCGATCGCCATTGCCGCTGGCACCATTCCACCTCACGCTGTCAATCCGCAGGCATGGGACCTATGAACATCGTGGTGGTGCCCACACGATGGAGCACGGGACCCGACTCTCGCAAATACCTACGGTATGGGAATGCTGATCGCCGCCGCCCGCCGCGGCGTACAGCGCATCACTGTGGCGGCCGGAGGATCGGCCGATCACAGATGGCAGAGTCGGCGCCCGAGCGGCCATAGAAGACGGCGAAGCTGGATGGCACCTCGATGCTGATACGGACCGACGTCGTAACCCGCTTCGTCGACGCCGGCAGGTTTCGCACCCCAGAAAGGGAATACCACAAGCCAGGTCAGGGAACAGACAGACAGACTTGCTTCATCTTCTGCTCGGCTACCGCGTGACTCGACCAACGTCTACTCCGCCGACGCGGCAGGAGGGTTCGCCGAAGTACGTGGGCCTACTACAACGCCGAACTCGTTCCCGGTGTCGACTACGTACTAGACACCATCGGTTTCGATCGGCACGCACACAGCGCCGACGCGATCATCGTCGGCGAGGGGCGCGTTCGACCAGCAAACAGGCTCTTCCCAGATGAGGGTGTAGGTCGGCCGGGCGCGTCGGTCCGCAGGTAGACGTCGAGGTCTCCCGACGATGGAGGTTCCTACGCCATCCATCCGAAAGACCTCGACGTGTCCGACGCTACCCCGCCGGCCGGCTTCGGCCGCCCTGACCCGACCGCCTTCGCGGCTCATCCCAATCGACCCTGATCGAGTCTGCTGACCCCCTCGACGAGAACGCAGCGACATCACAGCCACCCAACCCCGACCGTCCGGGAAGCCGGGACACGTCACATGGCCTGTGCTGCGGGCGTGTCGAGTGGGTCGTCCAGGGGCGACGCAGGAGCGTCGACGCGACGTGCTGAGAGGTGGTTCCAGTCGAGCACTAGGACACCGGCTACAGGCATGGCAATAGGTCAGGAACGGCGTCGCTCCCTACGCAGGAGGGAGCGCAGAGTCTCGGCGTTCGCGTAGCCGACCCGTAGCGCGATCTCGGCGGAGGTGAGGTCCGTGGTGGCTGAGAGGTGCCGAGCTCGTTCGATGCGAAGCCGTTGGACGAAGCCGAGCGGAGTGAGGTTGAGCGCCGCACGGACTCGTCGTTCGAGGGTGCGCCGGCTGGTGCCGAGCGACTGCGCGACGAAGGCGACGTTGAACGGTTCGTCCAGGCGGGCGCGCACGAAGCGTTCGAACTCGACGACGATCGGGTCCTCGTGCCGGAGATGTTCGTAGGCGACGAAGGCCGCCTGCGACGGACGCTCGTCGATGATGAGGAGCTTGGCGACATGTTGGGCCAGGTCGGGGCTGATCGATCGCACGAGTGAGAGCGCGAGGTCGATGTGGGCGAACGCGGCGCCGGCGGTGACGAGGTTCCCGTCGACCACGACCATGGTGTCGAGATCGAGGGCGACGGTCGGATAGCGCTTCAGGAACTCCGGCCCCAGGAACCAGCTGGTCGTCGCCCGCCGATGATGCATCCGTCCGGTCTCGGCGACAGCGAACACGCCGGTGCACGCCGCGGCGATCCGGGTGGTCGCGTCGTCGAGGCGCCCGAGCGAGGCGATGACCGAACGAGCATCTCGGCTCTGGAGGGCGTCGTTGGTAGCGGCGGCCGTGAGGGTTCCAAGCGCAGGGACGACGACCACGTCGAACTCTGCGGACTCCGACAGCGGGTGGTCCACCGACAGGGTCATCGATGCCGTCGTGGTCACTCTCCGTTTCGGTCCGAGGATGGCGAGTTCGATCGGGTCGATCCGCGGGTCGACATCGCCGCGGGCTCCGTCGGCCACCCGCACGATGTCGATGACCGACGCGACAGCCGAACCGAAGCAACCGTCGATCGCGATCAGTCCGATACGCATGGCGCGAACAATAGCAATACTGCCGTATACGCCACTTCTCACATGCCCTTGCTCGTCATACGCTGAACTCGCTTCACCAAGAAACCTCGACACCTAGGAGAACCCCTCATGTCCACACCCGCATCACTTCCGTATGCCTTCGTCGCCAAGATCGTCGCGGCCGATGGACAGCACGACGCGCTCGCCGATCTGCTCGCCGGCGCCGTCGCGCTCGCCAACGAAGAAGTAGGAACGATTGTCTGGTTCGCGGTCAGGACCCACGCCGACACCTTCTGGATCTTCGATGCATTCCCCGACGAGGCCGCTCGCGACGCCCACGCCAACGGCGCCATCGTCGCAGCCCTGACGGCCAACCAGCACCTCCTCGGCGCAGCACCCGAGATCCTGGCGGCCGACGTCCTCGCGTCCAAGCTCCCGTAGTCCGCCAACGCACGAGACGATCGCGCCCCGCCGAGCCGTCGCCAGGTCGCGACGCAACGCCACGCTGCGTTGCCGAGCGGTACGAGGCCTATCGGCACACGGACAGGATGCCGGCCGCGAGCGCTCAACCGGCGAGGGGTCCGTCGCAGAGGAGAGCGACGTCGGTGTCGAGCAGAGCCGTGAGGCCAGCGCATCGCGCGACCACCAGAACCGAACCGCCCCTGCCCTGCGTTTCCGCAGGTCAGGGGCTGTTCGCCGGAGCCGCCTGTCGGAATCGAACCGACGACCTAATCACGTCGGCTTTGCGTCTATCGCTTGATGCGCCCACTGGGCGAACGAGCCACTGACCTGCGCAAACGCCGAGCGTGGGGACGCCGCCATCCGGTGGTGACCGACGACGACCGACCAGTACCGACCGTTTCACCGGAGCTTGCGGCGGCGTCGAAGCCGAGCAAGCTCCATTCCTTTAGCTCTCACCGCGCCCTCCTCCTCGCCGGTCCCGTCGTCGTCGAAGACGTTTCAGGGGTCTTCTCAGATAACGGTGTAGGTCGGCCGGGCGCGTCGGTCCGCAGATAGACGTCGAGGTCTCCCGACGACGGAGGTTCCTACGCCATCCATCCGAAAGACCTCGACGTGTCCGACGCTACCCCGCCGGCCGGCTTCGGCCGCCCTGACCTGACCGCCTTCGCTCGACTCGACGGCCTCGGTCTGAGCGTGACCGGACAACGACTTGAACCGGATCGTGCGGTCCTCGCGTGCCGCGTGGTGGAACCAGATCAGTGGTGCCGACGGTGCGGCAGCGAAGGCGCTGCTCGTGACACCGTGATCCGGCGGTTGGCCCACGAGCCGCTGGGCTGGCGACCGACCGTGCTGGAAGTTGTAGTGCGCCGCTACCGCTGTGCCGACTGCGGACACGTGTGGCGCCAAGACACCAGCGCCGCGGCGGAGCCACGCGCGAAGCTCTCGCGCACCGGGCTGCGGTGGGCGCTGGAAGGGATCGTGGTCGCACACCTCACCGTCGCCCGTGTCGCCGAGGGACTCGGGGTCGCGTGGGACACCGCCAACAACGCGGTCCTGGCTGAAGGCAAGCGGCTGCTGATCAACGACCCCACGCGGTTCGAGGGCGTGAAGGTCATTGGTGTCGATGAGCACGTCTGGCGCCACACCAGGCGTGGCGACAAGTACGTCACCGTGATCATCGACCTCACCCCGGTCCGCGATGGCGCCGGCCCAGCAAGGCTGCTGGACATGGTCGAGGGCCGATCGAAGGCGGCGTTCAAGACCTGGCTCGCCGACCGCGACGACGCCTTCCGTGACGCGGTCGAGGTGGTCGCGATGGACGGCTTCACCGGGTTCAAGACCGCCGCTGCGGAGGAGATCCCGGACGCGGTCACGGTGATGGATCCCTTTCACGTCGTGCGCCTGGCCGGTGACGCCCTCGACAGGTGTCGGCGCCGGGTCCAACTCGCGATCCACGGGCACCGTGGGTTCAGGGACGACCCGCTCTACAAGTCGCGGCGCACGCTGCACACCGGCGCGGACCTGCTCACCGACAAGCAGAGCGACAGGCTACGCGCGCTGTTCGTTGATGACGCTCACGTCGAGGTCGAGGCGACCTGGGATGTCTACCAGCGCATGATCGCCGCCTATCGCCACGAGGACCGGCAACGTGGCAGCGAGCTCATGGAGAAGCTGATCACCGACCTCAGCGCCGGCGTCCCCAAGGTGCTCACCGAGCTCACCACCCTGGGCCGGACCCTGAAGAAGCGAGCCGCTGACGTGCTCGCCTACTTCGAACGACCCGGCACCAGCAACGGGCCGACCGAGGCGCTCAACGGACGGCTCGAACACCTGCGCGGCTCCGCACTCGGGTTCCGCAACCTGACCAACTACATCGCCCGAAGCCTGCTCGAGACCGGCGGCTTCAGACCCCAACTCCTACACCCCCGATTGGGATGAGCCAGGAAAGATCAACTCCGCCATATTCCGAGTACGTATCCGATATTTTGGTTCACGCCGTGGCCGGGTCGATCTGGACGACATCCCAATACAGAACTCGATTCACTGTCGACGGTCGCAACGCCATGGTCGAGGCGGGGGCAACGATCGCACCAACCCCGCACGATCCCGAAGACATTCTGACCGGTTAACCGGACGGAGGAACGTAAAACTGGCTCACACTGTACGAAACAACTGCCCCGCCTCCGTAGTCACTTCCGGAGAGTCTCGGCAACTTTCACTCGCTCCGCGCGATCGAGCCCGCCCCAAATGCCGTACGGTTCATCCATTGTCAGCGCAAAGTCCAAGCATTGGCTTCTGACCTGGCACTGCCCGCACACCGTCTTGGGATCAGCTGAGCTGGCCGAGCGCGGAAGGGGAAAGAAAAATGAGACCGGAAAGCCGCGACACCGAGCCTCGAGCTGCCATACGTACTGTTCGGACAACAACTTTATGTTCCCCCGCGCACCAGTGCCAGGGCTCATTGTGATCGGGCCACGGCCACGAGCTCAGCCCGATACGTGGTCAGTGGTGCGGTAAGTTCGGCTGCATAACTGGTCCGCCCAAGTTCGGAAAGCGAATCGGCAAGTGTGACCGGTGGGAGCACGTTCATTTGCCGAAACTCGCCAATGTGGAAGCGATCGTAGATGCAGCGTTCTCGCCGCTACGCGACGAGTGGGCGTTGAGCGTGCCGAAGATCGGATCCCACTCGGTCACCGTCATCGCATTGACTTGACCATGCTCCGCATATGGATCGGTTGCTAGAAAGTCGTCCAAGACTGCCCTGTTCTCGGCCTCCACGACCAACAGCGCCGTCCGGTTCGTGCCCGAATCCGACGTGGAGGGGCCAGAAGCCAGCAGCTTATTCGTTTCGAGGTGCTGCGCTATCCAATCCAGATGGGGGGCCAAATAGTTGTTCCAGCCATCGAGATCGGAATGTAGATATGTAACTACGAATACTGCCATCGAGCTGCTCCTTCCGGGAGCTTGTGTTGTAGTTCGAGTCGAGTAGGTGTCATGGTCTGTTGCTCGCATCGTTTTGCATGTACTTGTAATAGCGATGTGGCCGCGTCGCGAACGTGGCGTACGCGGTTGCAAGCACAGCCGATGGAGTATCGGCAAGTGCCAGCTCGCCGGTGCTGATCCATCGGCGCTGCTCGGTTCGCGTAGCGCGCGCTGTCACCGTCAACGGCGTCGAGACTGGAACTGGTCGTCGGTACCGGACACTCAGATCAGCCGTCACAATACGGGGATTGTGTTGCAGTACTGCGTAAGCAAGCGCATCGTCGAACACTGCCGCGATCCAACCGCCATGCGCTGTGATCGGCCCACCCCTATCCGTTGGATCGCACACCACACGAACTGCGACGAACCCCGACTCGTCATATTCGGGTCGACCCAAGCCCAGGCGGCACGAACCTGCTGTTCTGCACCCTGAACACAAACGTGACAACCGTCAACGGGGTCTATCGAAAAACCGTCGACATCGTCACCGGTGCCGCTGATCACAGACGTCGTCCGCTGTCGAATACGAAGAGGGTGCGAACTCGTAGTCGAACCCTAACGGCATTATCAGCATGCTGTTATTCTACACCCTGAGCTTGAATCAGGCTGCGATGCCAGCTGTATAAGAATCACGCCGCCCTATCCCACTGCCGAAACAATGGAAACGACAGACATGAAACTGACTATCGATGAAGCCCGTAACCTGGCACAACACGCAATGCAGTCCTGCGGACACTCGAGCGACGAGGCGACCATCATCGCCGACCACCTCCTGGACTGCGAATTGCGAGGCCTGTCCTTCGGCGGTCTCGCACGCGCACTGTCGGTTATCGAGCGACGCGCCAAGAGCCCACAATCGCCGCAATCCATCAAAGTCATTAAGGACACCCCCGTTTCGGCAACCCTGCACGGAGGCGACCAAGTCGGGTACCTCGTCGCCAAGCGGGCAACCGACATCGCCATCGACAAAGCACGGCGCACAGGAATAGCAGTTGTCGGAGCACACAAGACCTGGTACACAGGTATGTTCTCGTACTATCTCGAAATGATCACCGCTGCAGGCTATGTCGGTATGATCGCCGGTAGCGGAAACCACCTCGTTGCCCCGCACGGTGGCACTCGCGCTCGTTTTGGAACCAATCCCATCGCGTTCGGATTTCCGACCGAAACACACCCTGTCATCTGGGACATCGGGACAGCGGCAGTCATGCTCGGCGAAGTAATGCTCAAGAACCGCCTTGGCGAAGCGCTACCGGAGGGTCTCGCGTACGCACCGGATGGAACCCCCACCCAGGACCCGGCTCAAGCGCTGGCCGGCGCGTTCACCGTGTGGGGTGGACACAAAGGATCCGGACTCGCACTCGTAGTGCAGCTACTCGGCATGCTAGCCGGTGCGCAAGCCGAGCCTGACGGTCTCACCGACTGCGGATTGTTCATCCTCGTCGTAGACCCCGCCGTCCTCACCGACGCCCCGGCGAACCTCGCCAGTGTGAGCAACTATGCACAGAGCGTGCGCGAAACACGACCGGTCGATCCATCGCAACCGGTTCGAGTACCCTTCGACCGCTCGCAGCAACGGCGTGAACAGACGATGAAAATCGGCCACATCGATATTGATACCCGCGTGTTCGATGCTCTCACAGCGATTATCTCCACCCAGCAAGAGCAGGATGCCACGTCCTGACACCACCCGCCGAACGAGCGGACCGCCGTCGGCACGATGCCATGACCTGCGACTGGCGCGCATTATTAATTCGGGTAGATGTCCGTTCACACGCTCCAAGCATTCGAGATACCGAAGATCGAGATGAACACTGTGCAAGAACATCGGTTTAAGAGATCGACCCTCCACAACAACCTCACCCGCGCACGCAGAGACCGCGACGCTTTGGCGGGCGCGAGAGGGTGAGTAGTGCACTCCGCTTCTGAAACAGTGCAGTCATCTTCTGAAACTGACATCACTGTCAGTTTCAGAAGACGGCTGCACTCTTTGCAGGCGTTTCGAGGGTGAGTGCACGTGTCTTCTGACATTCTGATGTCAGAAGTGCGGTGCACGGTCGCGTTCGGCTCTCGGTGATAGGGGAGGCTTGTGATGGACCCCGACAAGCTCGCCATCGTGGAGACCGGTGTGCTGACAGCGTCGGGGGAGCGGTGGTCCCAGGCCGAGGCCCGTTTCGGTGTCCTGGCTCCCTTGCTGGAGATGCATCCGGTGCGTTCGGAAGCGGTCGACGCTGCAGCGCAGCGCTTGGGACTATCCAGGCGGCGGGTCTACACGTTGCTTGGCAGGCTTAGGGACGGTACGGGCACGGTCACCGATCTTCTGGCGAAGGTCTCGTCGGGAGGGCGTGGCCGCAGCCGAGTGACGGCTGAGGTCGAGGAAGTGATCGGCGATCATCTCACCCGCTATTTTCTTCACCGCCAGAAGCTGAGTGTCGCTGCGCTGCACCGACGCATCGCGTTGGCGTGTCACCGCGCGGGTCTGCCAGTGCCGGCCAGAAATACCGTCACCGCGCGTATCGCCGCGCTCCATCCGGCATCGGTGGCCAGGTCACGCGGAGGACCCGATGCCGCCCGCCCACGTCAGTCCGCCGGCGACAGTCCACCGACGGTTTCGGGGATTCTCGATCAGGTCCAGATCGACCACACCGTCGTCGATCTGATGGTCGTCGACGAGTACGAGCGGCAACCGATCGGCCGCCCCTACCTGACGATCGCCATTGATGTCTTCAGCCGTTCCGTACTCGGGTTCGTCGTCACTCTGGAGCCGCCGTCGTCGATATCGGTCGGGTTGTGCCTGGGCCGCGTGTGCTGCGAGAAGCAGACATGGCTGGAGGCATGCGAGCTCGCGGAGCAGGTGCAGTGGCCGATGGCAGGGAAGCCGAAACAGTTGTATCTCGACAACGCCTCCGAGTTCAAAAGCGAAGCGCTGCGCCGCGGATGCGCCCAGCACGCCATCACACTCGAATACCGTCCTCCGGGCCGACCGCACTACGGCGGGATCGTCGAACGCATCATCGGAACGGCGATGACGGCGGTGCACGAGCTGCCTGGGACCACCTTCTCGAACCCAGCGGACCGAGGAAGTTACGACTCGGACAAGCACGCGGCGTTGACATTGCGTGAGTTGGAGCGCTGGCTGATCCTGGCCATAGCCTCGTATCACGGAAGCGTTCACACAGGGATCGGGAACACTCCGGCCGCCGTGTGGGCCGGCGAGGTCGCCGCAGTTGGTCACGCCCCTCGTGTGGTGCTCGGCGAAACCGCGTTCCTGGTGGACTTTCTTCCCGTCATCCGGCGACGTCTGACGCGCACGGGCTTCGTTCTCGATCACGTGCACTACTTCTCGAACGCGCTCAAACCGTGGGTTGCGCGGCGAGAGGACTTGGGGCGGTTCGTGATACGACGTGACCCACGCGATTTGAGCAGAATCTGGGTCCTCGAACCAGACGGTGCCGGCTATGTCGAGGTGCCGTACCGGACGATGTCACATCCCGCGGTGACACTGTGGGAGCACAGAGCTGCTATCGCCCGTCTCCGCGAACAAGGTCGGTCGAACGTCGATGAGAGCGCACTGTTTTCGATGATCGAGCAGATGCGCGAGGTCACCGACCGCTCGCAGAAAGCCACCCGCAAAGCCCGGCGCAACCGTGCCCGCCGCACGCATCTCACCGGCGACGCCGCGTGTGCACCGATCCCGGCGATCCACCCGCCGGTGGAGCCTCGAGCGGACGGCGGCACCGCAACGCCTGTCTTCAGCGACATCGAGGAATGGTGAGGCAATGACCGCATCGACAGGAAGCAGCGACGAACCCACCGAGTCGTCCATCGAGGATTTGGGGCACCTGCGGGAGTCGGTTCGACCGCTCACCGCACTCGACGACGCGGAGCGGATCCGGTCGATCCGGTCGGAGAGGTGGATCGGGTATCCGCAGGCCCGTACGGTCATCGACCATCTGGAGTCGTTGCTGTCGTGGCCGGACCGACAGCGTATGCCGAACTTACTGTTGCTCGGTCCGACGAACAACGGCAAGTCGATGATCATCGAAAAGTTTCGGCGCACTCATCCGCCGATCAGCTTGTCCGACCGCGAGCAGATACCGGTGTTGTGCATGCAGATGCCCCCGGACCCGTCACCCGGCCGGTTCTACCTCGTACTGCTCACAGCGTTGGGAACACCGACCCGACCACGCAATCGGGTCCACGAACTCGAACAGCAAGCATTGATGCTTCTCCGCGCCACCGGCGTACGGATGTTGATCATCGACGAGCTCCACAATGTTCTCGCCGGCCGCGACAACGTCCGCCGCGAATTCTTGAACGTGCTGCGGTTCCTGGGCAACGAACTACGCATTCCTCTTGTCGCTGTCGGAACCCGCGACGCCTACCTCGCCATCCGGACCGATCCCCAGCTGGAGAACCGATTCCACCCCATGACTTTGCCGGTCTGGACCAACACTGCCGACACCAGATCACTGCTGGCCAGCTTCACCACGAGCTTCCCCCTCCGCAAACCCTCGCACCTGACATCACCGGAGATGACCGACTACCTCCTCACTCGCTGCGAGGGCACCATCGGTGAACTGACAACGCTGCTCACAGCCGCAGCAGTGACCGCCGTCGACAGTGGAGAGGAAGCGATCACCTCATCGGTGCTCACGCGCACTCCGTATCTCGGCCCCACGGAGCGACGCCGCCAGTTCGAACGCCACCTCGCGTGAACGCACGGCTCGCGGCGATGCCTGATGATGCGTACGTTCGCCCGTGGCCGCTGCATCCGCAGCCACTGCCAGGTGAGGCCCTCTCGTCCTGGTTGGCCCGGATATGCGAGCTGTATCCGCACATCAAGCCTTCTGACTTGCTTGCCGGCATCGATATCGATTGTGCTGTCGAGGATCTCGACCGCTACACACCGGAGCCGATACTTGCCGAGCTGGCCGGTCGCGGCGCAGTCCCGGTAGAGAGGGTGCGGATGATGACGTTGGCGGGGTGGACACCGTGGCTGCTCGACAGCACCGACCCCGCCGACTGCGACTTCGACACCTACGTCCACCAATTCTCGATCCTGCTACCGGCCGACCTCGCGAGGGAGGATCGACGACGCCGCACACCCACGAGCGAAGCATGGTTGCCGTGGGCGAGCACTCCGCGCAGTCGGGCATGCCCGGCATGTATCGACAGCCTCGAATCCACTGCTGATATCAACATGACTCTGCTGCACCAATATCCGGTGCTGAGCAGCTGCCTCGACCACCGTTGTCGACTCGAACCCTGCTCTGTTTTCCCTGGTCATGCAATCTTCTGGGATCAGGTCCGGTTCGGTTCGGACGAACGGGTCTCGCCCGTTCCGGTTCCCTCGGCGGTCACGGACCTCGATCGGCGCAGCACCGAGGCTCTGACGACGGGATGGGTGGAACTCGGCCCAGGCCGGGTACATGCCGCAGTGTGGTTCCGGCTTCTGCGCACCGTCGTCGACGAAGTGTCCTCGCCACTGGTTCGCACCGGACGGTGGGCGACGAGGCTCGTTGCGATCTGGAAGGCCGCCGGTCGTTCTCGCCCGTTGCGGACCGCGTGGGTTCCGTTCGAGGACCTGCACTGGGACGAGCAGGCGAAAGTCCTCAAGGCCGCGGCGATCGCCATTGCGTTGGTCGAGAGCGGTGAGATCGATGCCGGCGGTGCGCACGCATCTCTGCTGAGCCCACGACCCTATGAGCCGGTCGATCCCGGGACAGCTCCGACGCGCTCGTCTTATCCCGCACCCGAGCGCGATCTGTGGGCTGACGCGCACGCTGCGGCCGAGGCCGCCATCGCGGCGGCGCGTGTCGATCCCGCATCCGCCAGTTCGTTGTACAACTTCCTGCGCATGGGGTGCCGCACTGCAGCGGAGCTGGATGAGACGGTGCAACTGTTCCTTGACCACGGGATCCCGCTGCAACATCCGCCGACATAACTATCGCCCGATGGAGCGGGGTCGTCCGCGATGTGAAGTGACACCGAAGTTGTCCAATCGGACCAGGTAGTTGTCCACCGCGTTGCTGGGGGAATGCCTGCTCGGGTGCCAAATAACCTGTCCAATGATCGAAAATCTTCGGTCTCTGCGCGTGTTGTCAGTGAAGTTGTCCAACGTGAAGACCAGCCGGAGCCCGTCCTCGTGTTGGCGATGAGGGGGTCTGGACCTGCGGCGATGACAAGGAAGCTAGCGCGGCCGTGGGGAGCTTTCATGCGGGCGGTCTTCAGGAGTGGACATGCCCTGGTCACGATTGGACAGAAAGGCTGTCAATTGGACAACCAGCGTGTCACTTCACACGCGACGCACACGCGGCGATAGCAGAGGAGCCCGTTTTCGCGCCGGGGTCATAGTCACCAACGTTATTTGTGCGGTGACCGACGAGAATTTTCCTTCCCGCACCATCATCGCGAAAAGGCCTGCTCAGCGTGTTTTCGGCTTGAGAAGTCTGTCGGAGGTGCTCGCTACAGTGCTTGTCATGGCAGATCGGCAGCTCGGTGAGGTCGGGGACGCGGATTCACTCGTCTCGGTGAGTGGTGTGGCAGTGTTCCCGGACCTACCGGTCGAGGTCGCTGCTCGGATAGAACAGTCGATCGCAGCTTCTCGTTCGGCCGGAACACGCCGTGCCTATGCCTCGGCGTGGAGGCGATTCGAGAACTGGTGCATCGTCCTCGGGCACCAGGCTTTGCCGGCGCATCCCGCAACGGTGGCGGCGTACCTCGTCGGCGCGGCCGACACGCTCACCGTCGACGGGACGCGGGCGTATGCGCCGTCGACGTTCGACAAATGGATCGCGGCGGTCGCGGACCGCCACCGCGCTACTGGACACGACAACCCGTGCGGGCACGAGATGGTCCGCGCCACCCTCTCGGGTATCCGGCGGGATTACGCGTCTGCGGGGGAGCGGCCCCGCAGACCCCGTGCCCCGCTCCTCACCGCTGACATCACTACGATCGTCGACCACGCCCGACGCACTGCAGCGGGCTGGGCGTCGGAGGTCCTCGAACGCCGCGACACCGCGCTATTGCTGATGGGCTACACCGGCGCATTCCGCCGCAGCGAACTCGTAGCGCTCGAATGCCGCGATGTCCACCGCGACCGCCTCGATGGTGCGCATGTACGTATCCGGAAGTCGAAGACCGACCAGGACGGCACCGGAACCGTGAAAGCACTCCCGTTCACCGCCCGCCACGAGTCATGCCCGGTCTGCGCGTGGGTGCGATGGCTGCAGATCGTCGCAGCGTTCGACACCGGCGGCAGAGTTGCTGTCATCCGAATACTGTCCCGCGCAGTGGAATTCGACTCCCATATCTGTCGCGGCACCCTTCCTGTGGTCGAGAAACGGTCCCCTCTGTTTCGGTCCGTCCGCAAGAACGGCAACCTCTCCGACACAGCCCTGTCCGGAGCCGCGGTGCACGCGGCGATCCGCCGCCGCGCTACTCGAGCTGGATACGACCCCGTCACCGTCGCTCAGCTCGGCGGGCATTCCCTCCGTTCCGGCTTCGTCACGCAAGCCTTCCGCAACGGAGCTGACGCGCATGCGATCATGCGCCAAACCGGGCACACCACACCCGCAATGGTCGAAACATACGCTCACGAGAATGCGCCACTGATCGGCAACGCCGTCACCGAGCTCGGCTTATGACCAGGCACCCGACCGAGCCAGTGACCGGCGACGGGACGACCGGGGCAGATGCTGACCACGACGACCGCCCTTGTCCGATACGACCAGCGGACATCACGAACACGTCGATACCGAGGCGGGATCGGCACACGTGGTCCCTGTTCGAGGACTGGTGCACCGCCCATGGCGAACCCTCACTGGCGGCCTCTCCGGAGTCGCTTGCTCGGTTTCTCCACGCGCACCCCGCCGCGCCGACGACCCAACGCCGTCGGATCGCGGTGATCGACATCGCTCATCATCGGCATCTATTACCTCCTCCGGGGTGTGCGGAGATCGTTCGGGCTGCGCTGGACGTGGCGCGTACGGCGCGCCTGCACGAGCTGGCAGCCGTGATCGGCGGTATCGTCGCCCGCCTCCCCGAATCCGGTTGGCCGTCAGAACAGTTCGCGCGGCGAGACGCCCTCGTCCTGATCTTCGCTTCGACCGGTCTGCCGTACACCCAGATCGCGGCCCTGCGGCACTGCGACGTCACCGCCGATCCGAGGATCGACGCCCTTCGTATCGACACAGGCCGCGGCGTCCGCACTGTCACTTCCCTCGCGCTGGCGGGGACGGGCATTTCTCCGCGCACGGTGTATCAGCGCTGGTGTGAGGTACTCGGCCATCAGACCCAGTATCCGAGCACCCGAATGCTCGCCGACGCTCTCGATGCCGTGGACGGCACCGGGCTCGGCGGATACGACCGGTATTTCGACCCGGCCGGGAAACAGCCGCTGTCGACTCCTATCGACCGGTGGGGCCACACCCCGTTGGCTGCGACCCCGCTGACCGCCCGTGCGGTCGCGGGCATCGTGCGAATGCACCTGGACGGACGGGCATCCACCCACCTGCAGTCCACTGCGCGGTCACAACATCCGGAGCAGATCGCGGCACCGGATCCAGTACCGCGGGTCCTACTTGACCCCGGCTACTACGAACGCGGAACGCTTGCGCGTAGACACGCCCACGGTCTTCTCGACGACGTGGACTCCGTCCTCGCCGATGTCGAAACCCGCGCGGACAGCCTGTTGGAAGCACTCGTCGACTTTCTCGAATCGGAGACCGCACGCGTACCGGCCGACACCGTCGAGTGACAAGTGGTTCGTACTCGGGTCTGCACACACTCTTCTTCTCACGGCAGGGAGGCGGTGACGTCTCCGAAATCTCCGAGATGAAGATCGACCAGGCCGCGAACGAACGATGCATCGATCTGACCCCGTCTGTGTGGTCTACGTCGAATCCGGGTCGTCCGAGAGTCGTGGGTTTCGGAAATCTCTCGGAGAGCGCCCGGTCCAGCGTTTGAAGGCATGAGAGAAGTTGGCGAGGTCGCTGTATCCGAGTTCAGAAGCGATCTCGCTGACCGAAACCGAGCGATCAAGGAGCCGTAGCATCGCGCGTTCGTACAGCAGCGATTGGCGCACCTTGCTATAGGTGGTTCCTTCTTCGGCAAGCCGCCGTTTCAACGTGCTGCTGGACATTGACAATGCTTGTGCAACATCATGGTTGGTTCGCTGTCCGAGGTCCTTTTCCAACAGTTGCCTCACCTTCTCGGCGGATGACATGGACCCACTCCGATGGGCGAGTGTCCGCTGCAGATCAGTGATAGCGAGACGATATGCGAGAGGGTCCGAGAACCGACAAGCCTTGTTTAGTGTGTCCTCGGGTACGTGGACGAAGGAAATCGGAGCGTCGAAGAACCGGCGATTCGCCGGACCTTTGTCGTGGCTCACCTCGGTCGGCTCCGGCCAGCTCAGATGGAGTGTCACCGGCGATATGTCACCGGCGAGCATGTCCAGCAGTCGTAATAACGCCGACCCGCCGTAGGTGATGACCAAGCAGTCCAGTGCGGAATCGCCTGTGTGCGCAGTGAGCCCGACGATCAGACCGTAGTCGCCAGTGTGGAACTGCGATTTCAACGCCGTGGAGATCAATGGCAGGTATGTCAGGAGATCGACGATCTCGGCGACCGAACCAGCGCTGATCAAAGGTGAACTCAGGGGCCCGAACGATGTCAACTGGGCCTGCTCGGCAAACGCAAATCCGAGTCGAGTGGCCTGGGCGATATCGAGTTCGGGATAGACCTCCCGAAACCACCGTATCGGCGCCTGGACGTCATGCTGAATGAGCGTCGCTTCACTGGTTCCTTCGCGGTGCATGATCGCGCGAAGGCGCGCGGCGGCGTCAGGGTCGAGTGCGCGGCGTTCGAGCAGCTGCACGAACGCAAGCGGTGGCACGCCCTCATCGCTCAGCTTCACGGTGATTCCTTTGACCCGAATTCACAAGTTTATGACTCCACCGAACATAGCCGTCACCCGCGTTTGCGACGACACTTTCGTCAATCACGCCGGAAAACGAGGAGTTGACATGGCAGCTGTAACTTTCGTCGCCCACGATGGTGAGAAGCACGAGGCGGCTCTGGTCGAAGGTCGATCGCTGATGCAGATTGCAACCGACAATGCTGTGCCGGGGATCGATGGAGACTGTGGGGGCGAAACGGCCTGTGGCACCTGCCATGTGATCGTCGACCCGCAGTGGTCAGGAGAGGTGGGTCTGTCCGGCGCCGACGAGGAAGAGATGCTGGCGATGAACCCCGAGCGTGAACCCACGTCTCGGTTGTCGTGCCAGATGGTGGCCTCGGAAGCGTGGGATGGCCTGATCGTTCGAACACCTGAATTCCAACTGTGATGTGCGAAAGGCAGGCACGACAGCATGAAAGTTTCTGAGTCGATCACCGACAAGGTCCAGTCGACCATCCCTATAGGGCTGCAGATCCAGGGCGCTCATCTGTACGACAAGACCCGACGGTGGGTGACTGGCACGAATGGCAAGAAGATCTTCGTCGAAAGTCCCATTCCACCGGTCGAGGATGTCGAGCTCGCCGACATCGACCTCAGTAACCCCTTTCTTTACAGACAAGGGCGGTGGCAGTCGTACTTCGAGCGCGTGCGGAACGAGGCACCGGTTCACTACCAACCCAACAGTCCGTTCGGCCCGTTCTGGTCGGTCACGCGCCATGCCGATATCGTGGCCGTCGACAAGAACCACGCTGTGTTCTCGGCCGAACCGTTCATCGTCATCGGCGTCCCGCCCCGGTTTCTCGATATCGAGATGTTCATCGCGATGGACCCGCCACGCCACGACAAGCAGCGCGCTGCCGTCCAGGGGGTTGTCGCACCGAAAAACCTCCGGGAGATGGAGGGACTGATCCGATCGCGGGTACGGGAGGTGCTGGACGACCTCCCCTTGAACGAGCCGTTCGACTGGGTGCAGAATGTCTCGATCGAGTTGACAGCTCGGATGCTCGCAACTCTTTTGGATTTCCCCTACGAACAACGCCGCAAACTCGTCTACTGGTCCGATTTGGCAACCTCGATGGAGCAAGCCAACGGTGGGCCCTCGGACAACGACGAGGTGTTCGAGGGCATGCGTGACATGGCCCGTGGCCTCAGCGCTCTCTGGCATGACAAAGCAGCCAGGAGGTCTGCAGGGGAAGAGTCCGGTTTCGATCTGATCACCATGTTGCAGAGCAACGAGGACACCAAGGATCTGATCGATCGTCCGATGGAATTTCTGGGCAACCTCGTCCTGCTGATCGTCGGTGGGAACGACACGACGCGAAACTCGATGAGCGGTGGCGTTCTTGCGTTGAACCAATTCCCCGACCAGTTCGAGAAATTGAAGGCCAATCCCGATTTGATCCCCAACATGAACTCGGAAATTATCCGATGGCAAACACCCTTGGCGTACATGCGCCGAATCGCCAAAGCCGACACCGTTCTGAACGGACAATTCATCCGCAAGGGTGACAAATTGGTGATGTGGTACGCCTCGGGTAACCGCGACGAACGCATTTTCGAGAATCCTGATGATTTCATCATCGATCGTGCCAATGCGCGCAATCACATCGCGTTCGGATTCGGTGTACACCGGTGTATGGGCAATCGGCTGGCCGAAATGCAGCTGCGGATTCTGTGGGAGGAGTTGCTTCCCCGCTTCGAGAACATCGAGGTCGTCGGCGACCCCGAGTATGTTCAGTCGAATTTCGTGCGGGGCATCAGCAAGATGATGGTGCGCCTGACGCCTACTTCCAGCGCATGACATCGCAACGGGCGATCATCGTCGGCGCAAGCCATGCTGGGGCACAACTGGCAGCTAGTTTGCGCCAAGAAGGTTGGACAGGCGAGATCGTCCTCATCGGTAACGAGTCCGCCACTCCCTATCAACGCCCCCCGCTGTCGAAGGCATACCTGGCGGGCAAATGCGTACTCGACGATATCGCCATTCGCAGCACGGACTTCTACTCCAAGCAAGGTATTCAGCTCCTGAACGCGCAGGTGGAGGCCATCGTTCGGTCGGAGGGCGACGTCGTTCTCGACACCGGGGAGAAGCTGGCCTACGACAAGCTCGCGCTGTGCACGGGAGCCCGCCCTCGTCGGCTCACCGTTCCCGGGGCCGATCTCCACGGGGTCTACTACCTGCGCACCGCAGCGGACGTCGAGAGGATCCGTATGGCCACCGGCCCTGGCCGGCGGGTGGTGATCGTCGGAGGCGGCTACATCGGACTCGAGACAGCGGCATCACTGCGCGCACTGGGCGTACAGGTCACAGTCCTCGAGGCAACTGGGCGTGTGCTCGAGCGGGTCACTGCTCCCGAGGTATCGACGTTCTTCGAGCGGATACATCGCGAGCAGGGAGTCGACATCAGAACGAACGCGATGGTCGAAGGCCTGTCCGGTGACCGTGAGGTTCGTGAAGTCAGTTTGGCCAGCGGGGAATCGATCCCCGCAGATCTGGTCATCGTCGGTGTCGGCGTCGAGCCGAACACCGACCTCGCCGCCGATGCGGGTCTTGTCATCGACAACGGCATCGTGATCGACGATCACACTCGGACCAACGACCCCGACATCATGGCGGCGGGGGACTGCGCGAGCCACGACATGGCCCGTTACGGCCGTCGACTACGGTTGGAGTCCGTCTCGAGCGCAGGAGAGCAGGCCAAAGTCGCTGCCTCGACCGCCTGCGGGAAGTCCAGAAAAATCGAAGCGTTGCCGTGGTTCTGGTCAGATCAGTATCACTTCAAGCTGCAGATCGCCGGCCTCAACACTGGATACGACGAAGTGGTTCTCAGCGGTGACCCCACCCGCGACAGTGATTTCAGTTGCTTCTATCTCCAGGCCGGTGAGCTCATTGCCGCCGACTGCATAGGTCGCCCGCGCGAGTTCATGTACAGCAAACGGGTGATCGCCCAGCGACTCCCCGTCCAACGCGAAGACCTGATGCTCGGCGGACTCGCGCGCAACTGACCGATCCTTCGGTCGTTGTGCACACAACAGCAACCGGTTTGCTCAGAAAAGGGAACATCAGCGATGACCATGACAGACCGCCCGCCCGGAGCACATACTACGCAGCCACCACACGCGTACCTGGGAGCAACGGACTTCCTCGACATCGAGCACGAATCCGTGCGGGCGTTCACCGCCGCGGCAATCGGAGATGCGAGCAGCGACCGTGACAAGGCCAGACGCCTCTTCGCCGCCGTCCGCGACCAGATCTGGTACGACCCGTACACCGTGTCGGATGATCCGGCCCACTATCGAGCGAGCTTCGTCCTCGAGACCGGGCGCGCTTACTGCGTCCCGAAGGCGGTGCTGTTGACCGCAGTGTGCCGGGCGGCGGGTATCCCGGCACTGCTCGGCTTCGCCGACGTCCGAAATCACCTGCAGACCGAGACGTTGCGCGCGCTGATGGGCGGCACCGACCTGTTCGTCTACCACGGCTACAGTCGCCTCTACATCGAGGGCCGGTGGTTGAAGGCCACGCCGGCATTCAATGTCGAGTTGTGCGCTCGTTTCGGCGTGCCGCCAGTGGAATTCGACGGCGATCGCGATGCTCTCATGCATGCCTTCACCGCAGACGGAGCTCAGCACATGGAGTATGTCCGCGAGCGAGGAGTCTTCGACGACCTACCCTTGAACGCGATCTTGACGGTGCTTCGGCACGCCTACGGCCCCACGATCTTCACGGGCGCTCACCCACTCGATGATGTTTTCACCGGCCGCACCCGGCCGGACGAAACTCCCGGGGATCGAAACTCGCCGCGGGAGTCTCGATGAACACAAGCGGTGAGAACATACGCGCCGAACCCCGTATCGCGGCCGACTGCCGATCGGTCGGAGCTCTCTCCGCGAACAATCGCGATCGTGAACACTCGGACCGCCTCGGACACCTTCGAATCGGGTGAGCCGATACCTGCTGGCAGAGCTGTGCCACATGACTGTCTCGTCGCCGCGGCCGTGGTAAGGCCGACACCGGAAGTTGCACCGAACAGACGAGACCCGTTCTGCCGCTGGGGTTGCGGCTGCGGGCGATGAACGACCGATCCGAACGCCTCCCCGGGCACGAGACGACGTGCGATACCCATATCCCTCTCCCGTGTGCGCAGCCGCTACCGCGAGAGCGGGCCGACAGGCGTCTACCGATGTCTCTCATCTATGCAAGGAGCGCAGCATGACGAACAACGCACCTCACACCCCCGCCAGGACGGTGGCGATCACAGGTGGAGCTCGCGGCATCGGCTATCAGACAGCGAAGGAGTTGATTCGACGAGGCCACCGGGTCGCCATCGGCGACATCGACGAGGCACGTGCGAAGGAGGCCGCCGCCGAACTCGGGGTGAAGGTCGTCACCCGACTCGACGTCACCGAACCTGACTCGTTCACAACGTTTCTGGACCTGGTCGAACGTGAACTCGGACCCCTCGACATCCTGATCAACAACGCGGGCATCATGCCTACCGGCCACGCCCACGAAGAGGACGATGCAGTAACCCGGCGGCAAGTCGAGATCAACGTCCTGGGTGTCATCTTCGGGACCAAACTGGCTCTTCAGCGCATGCTGCCGCGCCGCACCGGACACATCATCAACACTGCGTCATTGGCCGGCGAGCTCGCGGTACCTGGTTTGGCGACCTACTGCGCTACCAAGTTCGCAGTCATCGGATTCACAGAGGCCGCACGACTGGAGTACCGCAAGTCAGGGGTTCGACTGTCCACAGTCCGCCCGACGTTCACCAACACCGAACTCGTCGCCGGAACCGCCGGCGCAAAGGGATTACGCAACGCCGAGCCGGAGGAGATCGCCCGCGCGACAGCAGATCTGATCGAGAATCCACGCCCCTTCGTCCGCGTCACCCGTCTCGCAGGCGCAATGGTCGCGGCGGTGAAATTCGTCCCTGGGCGTCTGGCGACCGGACTGGGTGCGGCCCTGAACACAGATTCGGTGTTCCTCGCGGACGTGGACATGGCTGCTCGCCGAACGTATCTCGACAGAATCCGGAACAGCTGAGCGTGCCGACACGCGCGCTCGACCAACCACCCGAAAGGCAGTCACAGTGACCCCCACGACTCTGATCGAGAACTATCCCCACCGGATGGGAGGGCACTGCGGGTCAGGTGCAATGCGAGACCTTCTCCAGTGGCACGGTCTGGGATGGGACGGACCACCCGACGAGGGGTTGGTGTTCGCACTGGGTGGTGATCTGGGTTTGTCCTACCTGCGATCGGACGACCTGGTCCCACCGATGTACCTGGTCGGCCGCGGTGCCGACTTCGAGATCGACTTGCCGCGCAGGCTCGGCGGACAAGTCGAGGTTCTCACGACCGACGATCCCGGTGAGGGATGGTCATGGGTTCGCGACGACATCGATGCGGGACGACCCAGTCTGGTCTGGGCCGATATCGCTGAGCTGCCCTACTTACGGGTGAAACTGCAGATGAGTCGCCACGACATCGTGGTGATCGGCTACGACGAGATCGGGGGGACTGCCTCGGTCGTCGACAACGATCGGGCCGACGTGCAGGAGATCCCGCTCGACGCGCTCGCTCGGGCGCGATCTTCCACCTCGTTCCCGCAACCGACACGTCACTGCACGTACCGAATCGCATGGCCGCAGACACTGCCGCCCGTGTCGACTGCCGCGGCCGCGGCCTTCGCCCGATCCGCCGCCAGCATGCGCGCCCCATCGACACCGGGAATAGCCGACCACGTACCAGCAGCCGGTGCCGAAGGATTGGCCGCGGTCGACCAGCTGGCAACCGACGTCAAGAGCTGGGTCGACCTTCCGCCCGATGACCTCGAGACGCTGCTGTTCAGTCTCGGTATCTTCATCGAAAAGGCCGGAACCGGAGGCGGGCTCTTTCGTCGGCTTCTCGCCGACGGCTGTACCGAGATTGCACGTCTGACCGGTGATCCCGCTACCGCAGACCTCGCGGCGGCCGCCGATCACTGCGCCCAGGCCTGGACCGAAACTGCCCGCGCCGGAACACAACGCGGTCTCGATGTACGAACACGCGCAGCTGCGGTGGCCGTGTCGGCTGCCGGTCTGCCTGCACTCGAGCTGATCCTGGTGGAGTCCCTGGAGTCTGCTTCACGCTCGCTGTCCGCCATCACGAGATGATGCCCATCGTCGTTCGACGGCGCGCGGTGAACGGCGCATCGCACTGTGCTGCAGCCGCTCGTGTCGGATCGCCCCAGGCGTGCGGAGGCACCGAACGACCGAAGAGTTGCCGGACGGAACAGTCGGACGCCTCTCGGTGGACGCTGTATCGATGCCGTGTCGTTGCTCGGCAACAGACCCTGATCCCTGCCTCACGCCGACAGCAATTCAGCCGCCGACGGGAGCTGTCGATGTTTCGCGGTCACCGTTTTCGGCTCGGCGGCCGCGTCGTGTGCGCTATCGGGCCGAGCGGTGCGTTGAGTGAGAACACTCCCGCTCGTGGTAATCATGGCGGGGGCGAGTGCGCCGACCGGTCGGACGAACGCCCGACCGGACGCTGCGGTGCAGGCCGAGCGCGCGAAGACGCGACAGACTCGGCACGGTTTCACGACAGAGAGGTCCGACCATGAAAAGAATTCCGGACGAGGTCAGCGGGTCGGCCGGCCCCGCTATCGAGAACTGGGCGCGCTCGTTCTGGAGCACGACTTCCGAGTCGCCTGATCTACCGCCCCACCACCCCGACTGTCTTGGTTGTGGGCCGGAGAACCCGCACGGCCACGCCTTGTCGGTCCAGCGTGACGAGAACGGCGTGGTGGCTCACCATGTGTTCGATCAACGTCATGTCGGGGCACCCGGGATAGCACACGGCGGCGCGGTGGCGACCGTTCTCGACGATCTGTTCGGCTTTTTGCTCTACACAGTGGGTGAGCTCGCCGTGACGCGGCGTCTCGAGCTCGACTACCTAGCGCCGGTTCTGCTCGGCACTCCATACGTATTGCGTGCTGCCGTTCGGTCTCGTGATGGGCGCAAACTGGATCTCACGGCCACGATGGACGATGCGCAGGGCCGCTCCGTAGCCACCGCTACTGCCCTGTTCGTGGTGGTCGAGGTCGAACACTTCATGCAGTCCCAAGCCCGAGCCCAACTCCGGGCCACAGACACGAATCACACCGAAGAATAGACACCCTGGCCGACCTTCACCGACGTCCATCACCCGCGGTGGCTGTCGTACGGCTGCGTCTACCTGGCGCAAAGACGGCGAGGACGAGTGCCCCAGCGGCGGTCAGCGCCGCCAACGACAGCGTCGCCTGACCACTTCCGTGTACGAATGCGGCTCTGGCGAACTCGGCCAGCGGCTGACCAGCTGGTCCTGCGCGGTCGGCGACCTGTAACGCGGCGGCCAGAGAATCGGCCACCGGACCACGGGCAGGCTCGGGTAGCTGGGGCAGAGCCGGCTGAATGTGCTGAACGTAACCGGCCGCGAGCACGCTACCGGCTACCGCAATCCCAATCGCGGCACCGATTTCGCGAGCTGCGTCGTTGACCGCGGCAGCCACCCCGTGCTTGGCCTCAGGAGTGTCCGAGACGATGGCGAAAGTCGCAGGGGCGGTACACAACCCCAAACCCGCGCTCATGATGAGCAAGGGCCACAGCAGGTCAGGGTAAGTCGCCGCGACGGTCAGTCTGCTCACCATCACCAGTCCCGCCGCGATGGTGAGCAGACCTACAGTGGTCATCACCCGCAGCCCAACAATGTTCGACAGCCAGGGTGCAATCACCGAGATCACGATGAGCGGCACGACCATAGGGGTCAACGCCAACGCGGCGGTGAGCGGTCCATAACCGAGAATCAACTGCAGATACTGCACCAACAGCAAGAACACCCCGAAGGTCACCAGAAATTGGATACAGACCGACAGTGCGCCGGCACCGAAACCACGGCGGGCGAACAACCGGACATCGAGTAGGGGTGCCGAGGAACGTAGTTCTACGACGACGAACACCACAACCGCGAACAAGCCCACCGCAGTGCTGATGGCGACGAGCGAATCCGACCAGCCACGGGCCGGAACCTCGATCACAGCGAAGACGATCGCCCCGACCGCGACCACTACGGTCACCGCGCCCACCCAATCGACCGGTGGATGCTCCTGTTGGCGGGACTCCGCGATACTGCATGCCAACCCGGCCAGAACCGCTCCGGCGACGGTCAACCCGACGAACACCGAGGTCCACGACCACTGCTCGAGCAGCACACCAGCCCCGAGGATGCCCAGGACAGCCCCGGATCCAGCAACCCCGGCCCACACACCTACAGCGCGACCGCGATGCGCCGGTGGAAATCCCGCGGTCAGTATCGACAGCGTCGAGGGCATGACCAGCGCCGCACCCGCCCCAGCCAACGCGCGAGCAGCGATCAGCCACGCCGGGTCGGCGAGAAACAAGGGCAATGCCGACGCGAAAGCGAACAACGCCAACCCCGCCACGAGCACCCCGCGGCGACCGTACCGGTCACCGATCGCACCGGCAGGCAGAACGAAGCACGCCAATACCAGCGTATAACCGTCGACTATCCAGGTCAGTTGAGCTTGCGTCGCCTCTGTCGCGACCGCGATCTGTGGCAACGCTGAATACAATGCCGCCATTGCGGCCACCACCAACGCGACCGCCATGCACGACACAATCAACATCCACCACTGGGCACCGCTCCATCGAGCGACGCTGGCAGAGTCGGATCTACGTTCGTTCAACGGCCAGCCTCCCAGTTCGAGACTGATCGTCTCGGTACGAGACTATTAGTATCATAACTTTGCGGGTGTGACAGAATGGTCAAGCGAGGACATGTTTTGTCAGTCAAAATGGAGCGGAGCCCGTTCATGGTCGACCCTCTCGTTGCAGCCGAGGGCCCGGCCGACCCCCGGCTGGCGCGCTCACGTAACCGGTTACTCGAAGCGGCGGGCCAGCTGCTGTCCACCGGCGGTGTCGAGGCGGTCACCGTGGAGGCGGTCACCCGCATGTCGAAGGTTGCACGTGCCACTCTGTACCGCCACTTCGGAAGTACCACTGACCTGCTCGCTGCAACCTTCGAGCGACTACTACCCCCAGTCGACACCGATATCGATACCGGTCCGCTACGCGAACGTCTGATTTCGGTGCTCACCACCCAAGCCGACCTCATCGACCAAGCTCCGGTGCAAATGACCACGCTGGCGTGGCTGGCAATGGGACCCGTCAACAGCGGCGACGCCAGCCGGCGCGATCTCGATCCTGGCGCGGTGGTCTCGCTTCGGGCCCGTGTCATAGAGCAATACCGCAGGTCCCTGGATCAGATCCTGACGGCCCCTGACGCCCGCACTGTGCTCGGCGAGATCGACACCACCTTCGCCCTCATTCAGCTCCTCGGACCGATAGTTTTCGCTCGCCTCACAGGACTGCGCCACATCCACGCCGACGACTGCATCCAAATCGTCGACAACTTTCTCGCCGCCCATGCCGCAAGTGTCCGATCGAGCACTTCGCGCGACAACAGCCGTCCACGGCCGGCCGCGACGCTAGACCCGCAGCTCACCGACGGCCAATAAAACTTGATGCGAAATTTCACCATCGATGCGCTATCCAGTCAGGGATCGCAGCGCTCACTGGATACGGCCGGACGTGTGCTCGAGAACTTGGAGTTGCACTGCAGTGCACTTCGGACATCGTGCAGCCGTCTTCTGAAACTGACATCCGGTGCGGAAGCGACCAGCCCGAATGTCGTGCCAAAAACGTGAGCTAAACCGATCGTGTCAGAACCTGCCGTGTCAGTGAGTTGTGGCAGTCTCTAGCCCTGTGGGGCACAAATACGGATACGCCAGGGTTTCGACCACTGATCAGACACCCGCGCTACAGAGCGACGCTCTGACTGCGTTCGGGTGTGAACGGCTCTTCGTCGACACTGCGAGTGGGTCCACGACCACGAGGCCCGCGCTCGACGAGCTCCTGGCCACCCTGTTGCCCGGAGACACCTTGTGCGTGTGGCGGCTCGACCGGCTCGGCCGTAACCTCCCGCACTTGATCGAACTCGTGACCGAGCTGAAATCCAGGGGAGTGGGGTTCGCATCGGTCACCGAACAGATCGACACTGCCACCGCCGGGGGTGAACTCATCTTTCACATTTTCGGTGCCCTCGCCTCGTTCGAGCGGCAGCTGCTCCGCGAACGCACGAACGCTGGCCTCGCCGCCGCGCGCGAACGCGGCAAGATCGGTGGCCGGCCACCCGCACTGTCGACCGCCAAGAAGCGTGAAGCCACCCGAATGCGTAACCAGGGCAGCACTATCGGCGACATAGCTGAAATCCTCGGAGTGAGTCGGCGAACCCTGTACCGCCATTTTGCGCAATCCTAGAGCTGAGGGGAGAACTACGCGGTTGGCACTCCCGCTCCGACCTCGACGGAATCACTCGCCGGTGACGCCTCACGCTGCGCCTGAGCGCTGGCCAGCTCACGGGCCTCTAACACGTTCAGATCTTCGCCGGCTTCGTTCTTCCAGCTGATGCGTCCATTGTTGCTTCCACCTACGAGCACTGCGCCGGCAGCGGATGGACTGTCGAAGAGCTCGTCGTCGCGAAAAATGAAAGCGTCATCTTCGATCGTCGCGCGGCCGCTGGCGATAAGAGACTCGCGGGTAGTCCTGACGCGCTCGGTAGCTGCGCCACGTAGATCCGGTCGGCCACGGGAACCTCGTTGCACAACAATGCCTTCGGAAGTCAAGTATCCCTGCGCGTCGCATCCGGACTCACGGAAGAACAGAGGCTGGTTTGGCGATTCTTCACCTGCTCTGGATTCACCCTTCGTTGGACGAATCGAATCGAGGATCGGTGCACCAAGGGTGGTCAGCAGGACGGAGATCGTGTCCAGAAACTCGTGGCAATCCGCCTCGAGCGGTGCTGGTGTGAACGGGTTGCTCGCATCGTTGCCATTGGTCAGCGTGTACCGGTCTGCGCGTTGGGCGGTTCGGATCGACAACCACTCCAGATAGGAGACGTGCGTGGACGTCCATTCATTGGTCAACGACACTGCAACCATCGCGCGGGTCCAGTTCTTCTCGCCATGCTCACCTAAGCGTTTACCGACGTTCCCGGTCTGGCCGATGTACGCGGTCCGCTCGTCATCGCTACCTCCGAACAGGTAGTACACCCCGACCTGCGTCGATGCCGGTAGCTTTGCAAATTCGCTCAGCAGCGATCGCGGGATGTCGAAGACCCGGACAGTCCTAGTGGTCAGGCTCGCGACCCGAATACCGGCGGGATCCCCACCGGGTAGATAGATCTGGATTGTCTGAGCCCGGACCATCAGGCAGCCTTCTCGATGTCGAGTTCGCGAACGATGCGCATGGTCTCGACGGCGACGGTGGTGACTTTCTTGATCAGTTCGACTATGTAGGTGGGGTTGTCGTGCTCGTCGCACCATAGGTTCGGATCGTTCACGATGCCCGATGGCTTGTCGGTCTTGACCTGGTAGCGGTCGATGATCCATGCCAGCGCTGACCGCGAACCGAGCATGTACTCCTCGGCTTCGGGTGGAATGCCGGTGAGGCTGACCTTCGAGTTGTAGACGATTGCGGTGTGGTCGGACTTGTTGCGCCACTTCAGTTTCTGTACTCGCCATGTCTCACGATCGTGTTCGTCGACACCGGCCTTTATCTCGACATCGAGTGGGTAGGGATCGACGTCCTCGTACTGCATATGAAGGGTGCCGAGCTGCTCGCCGGCGTTAGCGAGCTGGGTGAAGCGCTCCAAGCTTTCAGGGGTGGGGATGTGGGGGAGCATTTTCTTCAGATCCGCCGCGTACGTCTCCCGGTAGCCGGGGACATGCAGCTGCCCATACACCGACCAGAAAACCTGATCCTTGGTCACCGAAGCGTCAAGCGCGGTCCGGTAGACCTCGAGGATCTCATCGGTGATGTTGTCCACCCGCCGGTAACCCCACTCATCGACCCCAAAAGTATCGGCCGTCGATCCGAAGTCGAACCCGCCGCCCGCAGCACCGTCGATGCGTTCGTAGGTGTAGCGAGGGAAGAACTGACCAGTGTCCAGGAGGTGCAGGTTGGGAATCAGATTGGTCGCAAATGGAGTGAAGTCGAAGTGTGATGCCGGTCCAGTCAGAACGATGCCGTAGTTCCGGTGGTGGGGCGTTGGGAACATCGAAGGGAGCCTGCCAGGGCGGTCATTCAGGGACTTGTCGAAGTAGACATGGCTTCCTTGGAATGGCCGGTAAGCGCTTTCGCGGTATGCAGAAGTCTCTTCGCGAATGACCCTGCGCGCGTCGATAGATGACAACAGCGAGCTGCTCCACGAGATACTTTGGGGATCGCGGTTCACCACGTCCTGAAGGCGTTCGTTCCCCCGTTGAGCCTCTGCGCGATGAAGTTCCGCTTGATAGAAGGTGAGCGTCCTGCCGACCTGTTCGTGGAGCGAGTTCAAGGAGAAGCTGTAAACCCAGCTATCTCGGTTGGTCTTAAGTCCGCCCGAGAAAGTTCGGAAGACGACGGCTCCCGTAGCACCGCGGCTCGCGATCGCCGGCCATGAGCTGAAAGCACTGTCTCGCTGGCTGATCCAGTCGCCATGCGCGTTCGGCTGCACACTCTGCCATTCGAGGTTCTCGATAGTGCTCGTGTCAACGAGACGGAGTTTTTCGGCGCGGTCGAGATAGTCGCCGATATCTCGGTAGTGGATCTGTACGGGTCCTGTGTGCTTTTCGTTCTTAACACCGACGAAAATGACGATGGTGGAACGGCTTCCGGAGCCGAACACCTTGCCGCCTTCTCGTCGGGAAAGTTCGCCGGCTGTGCGTTGGTTACCGCGTAGATTGTAAATCCACAGGTGGGCGAACTCGTCGGCCATGCTCAGCCGCACTCCGTCGGCCGTGTTGCCGTCGATCCATCCTCCGTTGGAGACGAATGCGACTATTCCGTGGTCGCCGACGCGGTCGGTGGCCCATCGGTAGGCGCGGTAGTAGGAGTCGTAGAGGCTGTTCTTGAGCTGCGCCGTCGAGCGGCCGGCGTAGGTCGCGGCGATACGGGCGTCGAGAGTGGGGTAGCTGAGGTTGGCGTTGTTGTCGTTGGCGCTGTCCTGCCCGACCGAGTACGGCGGGTTACCTACGATGACATTGATCGGGGCTTCGACCTGTTTGACGATGCGGTCGTTGTTCTGCGGGAACATGATCGCGTCCATACTGTCGCCGTCTTCGGAGATCTGGAACGTGTCGGTGAGTACGATTCCCTCGAACGACTCGTACTGCCCGTCCTCGCCATTTGGGGTAGCCAGAGCGTGATAGGTGGTCTCGATGTTGACTGCCGCAATGTAGTACGCGAGAAGCATGATCTCGTTGGCGTGCAACTCTTCCCGGTACTTGCGTGCAAGGTCGTCGGGGAGAATGAGCCCGGATTGCAGGAGTCGGGTGAGGAAAGTGCCGGTCCCGGTGAACGGGTCGAGGACATGTACGCCGGTGTCGGTGAGGCCCTTCCCGAAATGCTCCTTCGAGACGTGGTCTGCGGCGCGGAGGATGAAGTCGACGATCTCGACGGGGGTGTAGACGATGCCGAGAGCGTCGGATTGCTTCTTGAACGCAACACGGAAGAATCGCTCGTACAGCTCGGCGATGACCTGCTGTTTGCCTTCAGCGCTGGTCACTTCGGAGGCCCGGATGCGCACCGAGTCGTAGAACGAGTCGAGACCGTTGGTCTCCGATTCGAGGTTGGCGTCGCCGAGAGTGTCGAGCATCTGCTGCATGACGATCGAGACGGGGTTGTGCGCGGCGAAGTCGTGGCCGGCGAACAGGGCATCGAACACCGGCTTGGTGATCAGGTGTTGGCTGAGCATGCTGATTGCGTCGTCGCGGCTGATGGAGTCGTTGAGGTTGTCACGTAGTCCGGTGAGGAACCTCTCGAACTGCTCCGTCACTTGGGAGGATGCACCGCTGAGAAGCGCGTTTATGCGGGCGATCTGGGCGGCGGCGATGTCGGCGACGTCGGCGGCCCATTGTTCCCAGTAGACGCGTGTGCCGACCTTGTCGACGATGCGGGCATAGATAGCTTCCTGCCACTCCGAGAGTGCGAACAACGCCATCTGCGACGCCACCCCACCACCGCCACCTTCGCCGTTGTCCTGCTTCGGATCCGTGTCCGGGGTGGGGTGTCCGTCGCCGATCGTTTCGTCGGAGTCGGTGGTCGGGCCGATGTGTCCGCCGAGGAGGCGATCGTTCCCCTGGCCGGCTTTTGCTTGTTTTGTGGTGGCGTTGAGGGCGATGGAGTTGACCATCGCGTTGAACCGATCATCATGCGCTCGAAGGGCGTTGAGGACCTGCCACACCACCTTGAAGCGGCGGTTGTCAGCGAGGGCCTGCGACGGTGACACTCCGGCGGGCACGGCGACGGGCAGGATGATGTACCCGTAGTCCTTTCCGGGGGAAAGGCGCATGACGCGCCCTACGGACTGGACGACGTCGACGACGGAGTTGCGGGGGTGCAGGAACAACACGGCGTCGAGGGCCGGGACGTCGACGCCCTCGGACAGGCAGCGTGCGTTGGACAGGATGCGGCATTCACCCTCGGGGACTGGCGCTTTGAGCCAGGACAGTTGCTCGTTGCGCTTGAGAGCGTTGAAAGTGCCGTCGACGTGGCGGGCGGAGACGACGAGGTCTCGGTTGGTGGCGTCGACCTGTTCGCCGTCGTTCTCGTTTTCCTCGAGGAGGGCGCGGTAGGCGTCGACTACGTCGGGGAACACTTCGGCGACCTGCTTGGAGGCGGCGATGTCCTTGGCGAACGCCACGGCCCGTTTCATCGGGGGTGCGCCGATCGCGAACCCGTCGCCGTCAGGGGAGCGGCCGGCGCGCTTAGCGAGACCGTTCCAGCAGCCGACGATCTTGGAGGCATCGTCGAGTTGGAGTTCGGCGAAGTTGCCGGCGAGCTGTTTCTGCATAGGGGCTGCGACGAGGTCCTCGTCGACGGTGAGCACGATGACTTTATAGTCGGTGAGCAACCCGCGCTCGACGGCGTCACCGAAGGACAATCGGTGCATCTCGGGGCCGAAGATGTCGATGTCGTCCATCGACGACAACTCGGCGGAGTGGTCGGCGGCTTTTTCCTTGACGGCGTCGTCGAAGATCCGGGGCGTGGCCGTCATGTACAGCCGCCGTGATGCTTTGAGGAACTTGGCGTCGTGGACGCGGACGAAGTTCGATTCGTCCGCGCCGGCGACGGTGACACCGGTGGTGCGATGCGCTTCGTCGCAGATCACCAGATCGAACGCATCCACCCCCAGTCCTTGCGCCGCAGCGACCGTCGGCAGGGACTGGTAGGTGGTGAACACCACGGTCAGTCCTTTGGAGCGTTTGCGGTGCGCCATGTGCGATGCGAGGTTGTCGGGGTCGGTGGTCACCGGGATCGCGACGTCGACGGTGCTGTAGTCCTCGGCGGAGCGGGAGACTTTCGAGTCCGAGCACACGGCGAACGCGCGAATGTCGAGCTGGGTTTGTGCGGTCCACTCTCGGAGTGTCTGCGAGAGCAGGGAGATGGAGGGGACGGCGAACAGGATGCGTGCACTGCCGCCGGCTTCGGCTGCCGTGCGTTCGGCGATCTTGAGTGCGGTGAACGTCTTTCCGGTTCCGCAGGCCATGATCAGTTTCCCGCGGTCGTTGCCGGCGGAGAATCCGGCGAAGACAGCGTCGATCGCCTCGACCTGGTGTGGGCGGGGTTCGTTGCGGATCGCTTCACTCAACTCGACCGTCAGTTCGCCCTGCGGCCATGCGATGTCCCAGTCGATCGGGGCTTCGGCGATCTCGGCCAGACCGATCCGTTGGACGGGGATGGTCTGGTGGTTGATGGCGTCTTCGGCGTTCTTTCCCCACCGGTCGGTGGTGGAGATGATCACGCGGTTGGTGAACGACCGATCCCCATCGGCGGTGGGAAATGTTTGTCCGGAGGCGGTGAAGAACGAGTCGAGATCGCCTTTGCTCAACGTGGTGGTCGGTTCGTAGAACTTGCACTGGATCGCGGTGTAGTCGCCGGTGTCGCGTTCGCGGGCGACCAGGTCGATGCCGGTGTCGGCCTTACCTTGACGGTCGGGCCAGTCGATCCACCGCCACACCTGCTCGTACTGCTGCGCCAGCGTCGGATCGAGCTCGAAGTATCGAACCATCAGCTGCTCGAACTTGGTGCCCCGCTCCGAATTCGACGGCTCACCGCGGAACGCTTCGATAACCTCGTGCACACTCGCCATGACTACCGAAACCACCTCAACGTCGGGGACGATCAGACCGAGTATGCCGCTTACATCGACGACAACCGCCATCCACGGGGACTCTTCGGCGTTTCGGTCACTGAAGAGGTCGTGGCCCAGCGGAGTCTTCCTGGTCGAGCCGCAGACGCAGGACGCTCCGGTGTCGAATCCTCGAGTGCGAAGGGGCGTGCCGCCACGAAGCCTGCTCGGTCGGAGTCAGGATTGTTCGCGCGCGGCGGCCTGGACAGCACTGGCGAGTCCGGAGAACGAACATTCGACGGGATCGTGCGAGAGCAGACTGCTCAACACAATCGACTTCTGCTCCCCGAACGTGGAGTTGAGGCGCTGGGTGGACATCACGTAGAAGTCCCACTGGTCTAGGTCGAGCGGGTCAGCGGTGGCCCGATCAGTCTGTTTGAAGACGCAAAAGACGTAGACGTCGGCCTGCCGCTTCCGTTGCGCGGCAATTGTGTTCGTCGTCGCGTCCCAGCCGTTCGTTGGCTGGATCCCGAAGCTGATCGTCGACAACCTCTCCTGCTTCCAACTTTGCAGGTACGCAGACGATTTCACCTCGACGCGAATTCCCCCTTCGGTCAGTAGATCAGAAGCATCCCACTCCACTCGGACTCCATCGGCTACGCATCCGAGTGCGAGTCCGACGATGTATTCGGCGAGAACACCGCGTTGGGCGTTCCCGATGAGATCCGAGCACGCCCAACGCCAGAACTGGTGAAGATCCGATCCGATCGACTGCCCCTGCTGCGTGAAGGGCTCGTCGCCACTCTTCGGTGCTGTCACGAGTGAGTCGAAGCGGTTCGTGAGCTCGATCGACGAGCATTCGGCCACGTCGGCCGCATACCGGGTCCCGTGGTGGTCGTGCAGCATCGCACTCGATGGGTCGACATGCCGATGAACTCGAAATCGATGGCCATGAAAATTCTCCCTCGATCGGACAGGTGAACGGAACTAGCTCTTCCGAGGTCTACTCATGTGCCGCCAGATCGAGTGGTCGAGTGCCGACACCGGCATGTCCATTCGCCTCGCAGCGTCGGTCACCAGCCGTGAGACTTCTTCGCTCCCGAGTCTGCGACCCAACGCCTCCACCACGAATCGAGTGACGAGAGTGTCGGCTTTGACGCCGTCGTGGCCGACCAGCATGAGGAAGTAGTCCCACGTCACCGGGCCCAAGCCGCGAGTTCCGCAGTACGCGGCTCGCTGCGCTGCCGAGTCCCGATCGATGTCGGATGCGTGGCGCGCGCCCGACGCTGCGAGCCGGCCGGCAGCAGAGACGATCGCCTCAGCCTTCGGCACACCCCCGGTCTTCTGCTTATTGCCGAGCACCGTCTGAAGCCACTGCGGGTCGGCCTCGCCCAGTACACCGAGGTCGTCCCAACTTTGCCTGCCGGACTCGGCCTTGTACCGCTTGATCGCGCCGCGTACGCCCGTGTCGGCAGAGACTCCGTAGACCGCTCTGATCGACAGGACCGCATCGATCAACGCCAATTCCACATGCCCCGGCCATCCGTCCGGGGCAGCGTGCATCTCAGTGATCTCAGCCGTGAGGTAACCGACGAGCACCTCGACATCGCCTGCGTCCGTCGTCGCCATTTACGGTGGATCCCTTCTGGGTCGATGAGAGCGGACGTTACCGGCCAGCGCCGACCTATTTACACAGATCTCGTCATCGACGCCCACAGTCCGTCGTACGGGCGAGGGTAAGGCAGTCGACACACGTTCCGGTGCCGCCTGCGACAGTCAGGCGGACGTTCGGCTATCCGCGGATGACGATCTCGATGGCGTCGACATCGACGTCGTACGTCTTCGCCAGACCGGCCTTCGCCTGCCGGATCGTCAACGCGGCGACCTCCGTCGTCGGTGCTTGCGTACTCGTGGACTGATCGTCGAATTTCTCGAAATTCGCATCCGCCAGGTCGATTCCCAGATCGTCCAACGTGGTGTACCGCACCGGATTTCGGTCACCCGTCCAGACATCAGGGACGCTGATGTGGGCGTACTCGCTGAACTGAATCTTCCACCGGTCGGGCCTATCGTCCGTCGCGGGAACCAGCCGAGAAATCCGCCCCACCAAAAAAGCGCTCCCATGATCCTCGGTGCCGTCCGCATACGCCTCGACGTTGTGTGCATTCTGCGTGCACACCACGTACTGGCACTTCCTGGCTCGCGCTGCATCCAGTTTCCACGACTGCGACCCACCCTCACCCAGAATCGAGTCGAGGCTCTTGCCGGTGAACACTGCCACTGTGTCTTCGTTGGTTGTCATGCCGAGAACGTAGCAAACTATCCAGCTTCGTGGCACGAACTATAGCTAGTTTTATTAATAGTCTGAAGCATCATGCCTGTTGGAGCACGCAGAAGTATGCCTCACCAGCGAGCCTCGCGGCGCTACCGAGCGTGGTCGGTCCCCGTCGCTCCCGCACAGTTACCCGAAGTGCTCCACAGGTGGAAGGTTGCCATCTGACGACATCGACGAGCGGTCGCGCATTCCGCCTGCCGGCGGTGCCGGCCACCTGCGGTGTCCCCTGAGTGGAGCTCCGCTGCGCTCCGCACCGTAGAAGAGCATCGTTCTTTCGGGCATCTGGCTGCCATCGAGTCTGCGTCACCCGTGCCCGCCTTACCCACCCCTGACTCCGCGATGCTCCGGCCCTGCGGGCGCCGAGAACTTTTCACGAACGCCTCCGGCTGAAAACTTCCCGGCCCAGGGGCAGGACGCCGTTCCCGTGCGCCGCCTACTCTCCCCACGCCAGATGACGGCGAAAGAACGCAGGGGAGGACGCAACACCGACCCGGCACGAGTTCCGAAGGGCAGCAACAGTTATGACCGAGACCACGAACACCGACGCCGTCACCTGCATCGCGGACGGCCCCGACTGCACCGGTGACGTCGAATACCGGGACGCACTGTCCGGGACCGGGGTATCGCATCCGAGGTGCGACAAGCACTGGCAAGGCCGTCTCGACCTCGAGGACGACCTCCGCCGCCGTTACCCGGCCCACGCACCCGCCGACTTCGACCCCACCTACGCAGGCGAGCACTGGGACGAGGACTACTGACCCTGCCCGCTCACCCATCCGAACCGCACCGACCGAGGAGCAGAAGCCATGACCGCCAACGACATCGACGACTACTGGACCACCTACGACAAGGCCCTCGACGCGGCCGCCGAATGTCGGAGCGTCGAATCGCTGATCGACACCCTCAACCGCTACTACCCGCCCTCGTCCGGAGTGGCGTTCTTCCCGAACGGGGCCGACCGAGACCTACTCGGCACACTCACCGACGCCGGACACTTCGCTACCGTCTGGATTCACGCGGACTACCACTTCGCGCTCCGTGACGGCCGCGGAGATGGATTCACCTACATCGAAGGCGACATCGTCCGCGGAACCTCACGCCGGTAGAACACCCGCCCCGGTGCCAGACGGCACCGGGGCACCACCTGGAAGGAACGCCCCTGATGCCCGCTCAAGCATGGGTCACCCTGATCGTCGGCGTCCTCGCCGTCGTCGGCGTCGCCCTGACCGTCCGCCAACGCACCGTGGCCGACAAACGCGCCCAAGCCTGGCAACGGATCACCTGGTGCCTCGAGCGCACCACCAGCGACAACGACACCGAAGCCGAACTCGGATGGGACATCTACGCCACCGTCACCGACTCCGCACTGATCACCCGAACCGAGCAGGACGTCCTGGTCGCGGTCTCCGATCGAGCTGCAGCCCGACGTGCACTGGCGGACCAGGACCAAACCGAGGACACTGACAACCAGAACGATCAGGAGGACCCATGATGACCACCACCGAAAAGCGCACCGACCGCCCCGCCGAGCGTCCCCGAGTCGCCGCCGCAGCAGCCCGCGCCTCGATCGCGCTCCGCGAACGCACCGGCCGAGAGGTGCCGCAGTGGCTCCGTGACACCGCCGAAGGGCGCCCGACCACCCCACCCGCCGAGCTGACCTGACACAGGCACCAGCCGCAGACCGATAAGGCCCGCACCCGACACAGGGTGCGGGCCTTATCCGTTGCGCAATAAGGGCTCAGCGGCTCGCGTGGGGCCGGGCCACCCTGCGGGCGTCCACCGCATCGAACTCCGCTGCGCTCCGTCCTGTGAAAAGAATTCTTGTTTTCCCTTCTGGCCTTCCGATTTTGACCGGCGGTGACCTCCGCGCAACCGCCGGCGTCCGCTGCGCTCCCGGCCCGAAGGGCTCCGGAAACTTTTCACAGACGCCTCCGGCTGAAAACTTTCCGGCCCGACCATTGCACTCCGGCCCCCTCATGCCGGTCCAACTCTCCTCTGCCAGAACGGCAAAAAAATTGGCGGGCCGCGAGGTCGCCACGTTGAGTAGGGGAGCGCGAGATGCCGAAGACTACCGCCCAGAAAGCCCACAGCAGCACCGACACCGACAACTACGGCGCAGTGGTCACCCACACGACCGCCACCATCGTCGGACGCCAGAACGCCGTGGTCAACGTCCACGCCGCCGCCACCGACGACGCCCAGATGATCGTCACCATGGGCCGCCTGATGATGACCTTCCGCTCCGCCGCCGCCGTCCACGCGTTCATCGCCGGACTGGCCGACGCCCGCACCCTCATCGGCCGCATCGACAACCAGGCACCCCAGCCCGGGGGACCGGGCGACGACTACGCCCGCGCCGCCATGTCCGTCGTCTGGATCGCGCCACCGGAAACCGCCGTCACCCCACGCGAGCAGTACGTACCCGCACGTCGACGCACCATGCACTGGGTCGAGGTCCACATGGGACCGGTCACCTGGCGCATCATCGACCGCCTCGGCTACGTCACCATGCTCGACGAGCTCCGAAACGTCCACCGCATGGCCGTCGCGATCTTCACCGACGGCGACCAGTACCTCAGCGACCCCACCACCCTCACCGACGCATTCGACGACGCCGAACGCGAACACCAGGAAGACATGGCCGCACCCTGGCGACGACGCCTCTGACCCCGGCGCACGGACGCGGCCCCGGACCCGACACGGGCTCCGGGGCCGAGTCGTATCCATCCACAGGGAAACTCTCTATCCCCAGATTCCGGAAAATGCCTGCGCATCGCGGACCTCGCTGGCGCTCGGTACGCGATGCTGGAAGAACCCCCGCACCCGCAGGTCGCCCGGCTCACCCACCGAAGGAACACGACACCGATGATCACCTGGACCGTCACCACCCGCCCCGACCGACGACCCGAAACCATCACCGCCGCAGGAGCAGAACCCAGCCTCGACGCGGCGAAACGAGCTGCCGCCGACGCCGTCCGCTACGCCCTCCTCGACGCCCAGGCCCACGCCGATGCCAGCCCCACCAACACCCCACCGACCTACCTCGTCACCATCGACGGAGCCTGCGCCCTCATCGTCAGCCTCGGAGCCTGCCGACCCGCCAACTACACCGGCGTCCTCGACAACCTCGAACACTTCGACGGCACCGCCACCCACCTGCTCTACCTCTAGAACCGTGCGGCCGCGGACCCCGCTAAAGTCGTTGCAAGAGAACCATTTCTGTCGGTACCCGCTGCCATGCTTGTGGCATGCGAATCAGAACCGTCGACGGCCCTCCGCTTCCAGCGGAAGTCGCAGCACATACTGCGCGAATCCTTGCCCTTGTGGACCTGTGTACAACCGTCAATGTTCAAGACAGACACCGGAAGCAGGACCACGGGACGGCGAACATGGTTCGTGGCTATCTCAAGACCGACACAGAGATGCGGTCCGCTTCGCCGGTGGGCGAAACGGACCGCATCTCCATGTGAAGCAATCTATGCAACGGCAAGGTCACCTTCGCCGAGCTTGCCGACGTTGATGGCCCGCGCACGAGTGCCGCTGGCGTCGAGAGCGACCTGGAACCCTACTTCGTCGCCGGCCTTGAGGGCCGTACGGAGTGCCGCGTCGACCACCATGTGAAACCGAAGCTCTCGCCCGTGGTCGTCCGCGACCGCGATGAAGCCGAACGGCTTCTCGGCATGAACGAACGACACTCGGCCTTCGGCCTCTTGCCCGACCAAGACCACGCTGAAGGCTCGCCGGGACTTCCCCGCCTCGGCGGCATCGGCGGGAAGGAACACAACTCGAGTTCCGGTTCTCAGATGCTCGGCATCCTCGCCGTAGAGAAGTGCTCGACTCGAGACGTGGAAGTCCTCCCCGTCGTGGCCGGTGACGAATCCGTACCCACGGTCCGACATCCACACCTTCGTCGTCCCGATCAACTGATCGCTCCCTGTAGAGGATCGGGCCGCCGCCGGGCTCGGTGATCCTGGAGGCGGCGGCGTCGGCGCGGACGAGATCTCGGTGACGACGGACGAGCGGACGCCGAAACGGCCCTTCGACCAGAGCAGCTCGAAGTAGGGCACTGGTTCGGGGATCCCCTTGAGCTGCACACTCTGCTTGTCGCCCAGGTAGTCGTCAGGAGTGCGGCTCAGCATGTCTCCGAGCGGTGAGGTCACCAGAGTCATGTTGGCAGCGTTGACGGTGTGAGGATCCACGAACAGTGCTTGCGCGGAGGCGGCGGAGCACAGTCGTGCCGAACGGTCGCACACCGACGATAGATGGTCGACGTTCCCGCCATGCTTCGGCCGAAACCGGAATGCAGGTCCGGTCGCGATGCCGGCTCGGACCTGAAAATCGATCTCGCCCATCGGTTGGCCACCGGCAGTGGCCCCCAGCTTCTCGAATTCGTGAAGCATTGCCATTGCCAGGTTGATGACCTCGCCGGCATGCATGCTGTCGGCCGTGATGTGAAGACCATCGCCGGAGAACTTCTCGACGAACTTGAACGGCGCTGCGTCGAGGTGCTTCGACCAGACGTCGTACATCTTCATGAACTCGGTGTTCGAGGACATGATCGATTTCGAGTATCGCTGCGAAGTCGAATCGATCATGTCCATCGACAACGTGGTGATGGAGCAGTTGGTCCCGGTACTAGCGGCATCTCGCGGCCCCGGGATGTCGGGGCCGTCGATAGCGACGTAATTGGAATTCATAGCCGTCTCCCTGTGTCGCGCCCCTACCTCGCTGGATGCGGGGTTCACTGGCGTGAGACGAAAGTATCGCAGAACCACGGAGTTGGCAATGCTGAGATGCTGAGTATCTGCGTTTTGGCTGAGAAGGCCAACTATGTGCTGGACAGCAAGAAGGGGAACGGCCGACGTCGGCCGTTCCCCTTCTTGCTGTAGTCGAATCGGTGGGGTTAGGTCTTGGTCTTCTTTGCTGTTTGGCCCGGTGTCTTCTCGGTGACGGAGCTGGTTGCGGATGCTTCCGTGGTGTCCACGGTTTCGACCGCGTCACTTTTCGGCGGCGATGCCATGCGTTTGCTACTCATCTGCTTTGCAGCGTTGAGCAACCGCTCCTTCTCTTTCTCGATCGCGGCGGTGATTTCGGCCGGGTCGAGCATCAGCTCAAGGCCGTCGATGATGAGCTTCCTCGCCATCTCTGCGGCGGTCGTGTTGTGCAACTTCGCCATTCCCGCCAGAACCTCGTGGTCGGCAGGTTCTAACCGGACCGAGAATGCAGTCGTTGTAGTTGCCATCCCCTCTCCCTAGAATCTCTCGTCGCGAAGCCGAACCGCTCCTGAGTGGTAGGCGATCGACGGCGGCGATGTCGAGAATGCAGTGTCCACGGTTCTCTCCTATTGATTCGATGATGGCAGGTGCAATCGCACCAGCCGCTCGCGTGTAGATGCCTAGATGCTATCAGCATCTCGACTGCTCACGTTCTTAGGAATACTAAAGATTCTCGGTGGTATTGTTGAGGAACTGATTCTGAAAGGTACTCGCTATGAGCGATGAGCAAGAGCCCCGATCACGTCATGTAGTAGAGCTCTACGGTGCCAACGCGCCCCGGATCGATGGAAAGGTCCTCTGCAGCAGGAAACTGATCAAAGAGATAGCACTGTTCGAGATAGTCAACGAGATGTTCCTCGGGGCGGTCCGTGCCACCGCCGACACCATCGACACCGTCGACACCATCGACAAAATGTCCCAGTTCGCCGATGGCGCAGACCGGAAACTCGAAGTGGTGGATGTGATGCCTGATCAACGCGAGAGTCTCGACATTCTCCTTCAATTCCGAGACGACGACGATGACCCTCTGATCGGCAGAGACCCAGTTCCGTAGCCAACGTCCTCCCACTGAACAGCACTTATTGACTCATAGCAGCAGCTTCCGTCTACGGCCCCCGGTACATACCGGGGGCCGCTTGTTTTGCATCCCCACGAGTGGCCGCCCCGTGCCGAAGCCCCTGAGAAGGCAGGTGCTACCGCGGCACCGAGTGTGGCCGGCCTCCGTCGCTCCCGCACAGTCACCGCGCCAGCTCCACAGGTGGGAGGTGGCCACCCCGCCGACACCGACGAGCGAGCGTTCTCGCCTGCCCGGCGGTGCCGGCCGCCCTGCGGGCGTCCCCCGAACCGAACTCCGCTGCGCTCCGCACCGTCGAAAGACATCGATTTCTTGTCGCACATCTGGCTCCCGGCGATACTGCATCACCCGTGCCCGCCGCCTCAACCCCTCGCTCCGCTGCGCTACGGCCGAAGGCTCCGAACACTTTTCGTCCCGTACTCGCTGCGCTCCCACGAAAACTGTCCGGCCGCGGGGTTGCCCCGTCGTTCCCGTGCGCTGCTGTCTCTCCTCACGCCAGATGACGGCGACAAGAAATTGGCACAGCAGGCCGGGGGACCGGTCACGAGGGAGAGGGGCCAGTCATGGCATCACGGACCAAGACCAGCGCAGCGGACAAGGCCGAAGCACGCCGCGAGCTGGCGGCATCACTGCACGCCTCGATCACCGACAAGGTAGCCGAGCTGACCAGCTCCGACACGTGGCGCGCGTACCTCGATCACGTGGCCTCGTTCCACTCCTACAGCTTCAATAACGTCCTGCTGATCCTCGCCCAGAAGCCGGAGGCGACACAGGTCGCCGGATTCCGTGCCTGGCAGCAGCGCGGGCGGCAGGTTCGCAAGGGCGAGAAGGCGATCCGGATCTACGGCTACAGCTCCCGCACCATCACCGAGACCGACCCCGACACCGGCGACGAAGAAACCCGCAAGGTGCCCACCTTCCCGATTCTGTCGGTGTTCGACCACTCCCAAACCGACCCGATCGAGGGACACCCAGCCCGAGGAAATCACCCGGCTCCTCACCGGCGCCGATCCGGACGCGATCTACGACCGCGTAGCGGCGGTCATGACCGGCCGAGGATGGACCGTCACCCGCGAAGCGATCACCAGCAGCGCGAACGGCTACACCACCACCGACGGCTCCCACCGGATCGTCGTCGACGCCGCCCTCGAACCCGCAGCAGCCGCAAAAACGATGATCCACGAGGCCGCGCACGCGATCATGCACGCACCCGACCTCATCGGCCCCGAAGCCCGAAAGGACCTGCACCGGGGCCGGATGGAAGTCGAAGCCGAATCCGTCGCCTACGTCCTGGCCGGGATGCTCGGACTCGACACCAGCGCCTACAGCGTCGGCTACATCGCCGGATGGGCCGCAGGAGACCTCGAGCAGGTCACCGCCACCGCGAAAGCAGTACTGACCGCCGTCCACGAGCTGGCCGACGCCCTCGACCCGGCCGCCGCCGAGTCGGACGACGGCGAGGACACCGGGACCGGGCAAGCCGCATAGGTGCACAGGGAGGTTCGCCGGCCGAAATGTTCCGGCCGGCGGATCAGGCCACCTGCGGTGTCCACCGAATCGAGCTCCGCTGCGCTCCGCACTCGAAAGAGCACAGACGTTTTTTCACAGCGGTTCTGGCTCCCGGCGAGCATTCATCACCCGTGCCCGCCGCCTCAACCCCTCGCTCCGCTGCGCTACGACCGAAGGTTCCGAACACTTTTCGTCCCGTGCTCGCTGCGCTCCCACGAAAACTGTCCGGCCGAGGGGTTGCCCCGTCGTTCCCGTGCGCTGCCTTCTCTCCTCACGCCAGAAACGGCGAAAAAACGTGGGGGAGGACGCAAGACCGACCCGGCACCGTTCCGAAGGGCAGCAACAGTTATGACCGAGACCACGAACACCGAGACCGTTACCTGCATCGCGGACGGACCCGACTGCACCGGCGACGTCGAATACCGGGACGCACTGTCCGGAACCGGAGTAGCGCACCCGAGATGCGACAAGCACTGGCAAGACCGGCTCGGCCTCGAGGACGACCTCCGACGCCGCTACCCGGCCCACGCACCCGCCGACTTCGACCCCACCTACGCAGGCGAGCACTGGGACGAGGACTACTGACCAGGCCCGCTCACCACACCCCAACCGATCGACCAACCGAGGAGCACAAGCCATGACCGCCAGCAACCACGACGACTACTGGACCACCTACGACAAGGCCCTCGACGCGGCCGCAGAATGCCGAAGCGTCGAAACGCTGATCGACACCCTGAACCGCTACTACCCGCCCTCGTCCGGAGTCGCGTTCTTCCCCAACGGAGCCGACCGAGACCTACTCGGCACACTCACCGACGCCGGACACTTCGATACCGTCTGGGTCCACGCGGACTACCACTTCGCGCTCCGTGACGGCCGCGGAGACGGGTTCACCTACATCGAAGGCGACATCGTCCGCGGAACCTCACGATTGTGACCACCCGCCCCGGTGTCTGACGGCACCGGGGCAACCAACCTCGCACCACCTGGAAGGAACGCCCCTGATGCCCGCTCAAGCCTGGGTCACCCTGTTCGTCGGCGTCCTCGCCGTCGTCGGCGTCGCCCTGACCGTCCGCCAACGCACCGTCGCCGACAAACGCGCCCAAGCCTGGCAACGGATCACCTGGTGCCTCGAACGCACCACCAGCGACAACGAAGCCGAAGCCGCACTGGGCTGGGACATCTACACACCGGTGACCGACTCGCCGCTCATCACCCGAACCGAACGAGACGTCCTGCGCGCCGTCGCGACCCGGGCATTGTGGCGAGCACTGGCGTCACCGGCACAAACCGAGGACACTGACAACCAGAACGAGCAGGAGGACCCACGATGACCACCACCGAGAAGCGCACCACCGCAGCCCGACCACAGGTCGCACGGGCCGCAGCACGGGCATCGGTCGCACTGTACGAACGCGACGGCCTCGAGGTACCCCAGTGGATCCGCGACGCCGCCGAAGGGCGCCCGACCACCCCACCAGCCGAACAGCCCTGACACAGGCCCACAGCCTGCAGACCGAAAGGCCCGCACCCCGACACCGGGTGCGGGCCTTCTCCATTGCCTGGGATCAGGAAAACGTGAGGGAGCAGGATCGGGCCACCCTGCGGGCGTCCAACCGAATCGAACTCCGCTGCGCTCCGCACTGCTACACCCCGACCCGCAGCGCAGACAGGCCGCCCGTGCACGTGCGGTTCGGACTTCAACCCGTTGCAGCGCAACACAATCTGTCGGTACCCGATGCCACACTCGAAGCCATGCGAATCCGAACCATCGACGGACCACCACTACCCGCCGAAATCGCCGAACAGGCGGCCCGAGCAATCGTCCTCACCGCCCTGCAAACAATCGACCAAGCACGCAATGAGCCAGCCGATCGGGGTCGATCAAGCACCACCTGTAGGCCGGTCCACTGACTCCAATGCGTCCGCGAGAACCTCGACGGCCCTATCGCGATCGTCGAGAGCCGCGACAGCCCTCGCCGTCAGATCGTTGAATGCGGTATCGAATTCGCTGATCGCAGAATCCGCAAAATTACGTAGTGCCGCGCCCTGCAGCCGCATTCGAACTGCCTGCTCAAGCTTTTCCCGAGCCAGTCTCATCGCCCCGTGGACTGGGCTCAGCGGCATTCGAGTCGGGTCGTAGCCAGCAAGACGCAACTCAGACAAGAAGTTGTTCTCGCTGTTGCTCGCCGCTATGACATCGACCAGATACGAGTCGACCAAAGCCCAACTACCCTCCGGATCGACAACCGCGGGTCGCGGTATTGCTCTCTTGGTCCGCCCCACAGCACGGGCGAACTCCGCATAGAACGCCAGCATCCGGGCAAACAATGCACTGTCCCGATCGCGCACGTTCCGTGCATTTACCAGACGCTGCTCCGCCACCCACTGATCACGCTTGAGCTGCAACTCATCCCGCGCCTGCTCCTTCTGAACCTTAATCTGCTCGTTGAACTTCGCCCGCTCGGTCCTCATGTTCTCCCGCTGACCATGAAACGCGATATAGGCCGCAGTGATCAGAAACGGCCCAGCGACCAACCCCGCGATCAACGTCGCCTGCGGCTGAGTCAAATCCCACTCCATCAACGGACCCCACACAGTTCCTCCCACGATCAACACAACAGGGCCACCGAACATCAGCGCCACACCACGAACCCACTTCATGACTCGGCATCATGCCTTGCCCCGACATCGCCCATGTTGGTCTGTCAACATTCCGCGCCGCTGACCACCGAATTCAGCCCAGTGCTGCCGCGACACCGAGCGGGGCCGGCCTCCGTCGCTCCCGCACAATCACGCCGCGATTTCCACAGGTGGAGGTGGCCACGCCGCCGGCGTCGACCGGTAGTCGTGCATTCCGCCTGTCGGCGGTGCCGGCCACCCTGCGGGCGTCCCCTGAATCGAGCTCCGCTTCGCTCCGCACCGTGGAAGAGCGAAGACGTTTTTTCACTCCGGTTCTGGCTACCGGCGAGCATCCATCACCCGTGCCCACCGGCTCAACCCCTCGCTCCGCTGCGCTACGGCCAAGGCTCCGAACACTTTTCGTCCCGTAGTCGCTGCGCTCCCACGAAAACTGTCCGGCCGAGGGGTTGCCCCGTCGTTCCCGTGCGCTGGTTTCTCTCCTCACGCCAGAAACGGCGAAAAAACGTGGCAGGGCAACAGGGTCCGGCCACCAGTTGAGAAGGGACGTAGCGACATGCACGACACCATCACAGGACCGAGGACGGTGGGACTGCACACGGCGATCATGGCCGCGATCGGTCAGGTACCGGCGCAGGTCAAGGCCCACGCACTCGCGCAGGTCACCGCCTACACCGAGCAGGTCAACCGAGCCGCAGCGGACGCGAACTCGACCACCCCGATGCGCACCTCGAGCGGGCCGCGTTCTGGGCATGCACCGCCCGCGAAAACGGAGCCAGTGAGGCCGAAATCCACGCCGCACGGCTCGCAGGCCACCACCAGGTAGCCACCGCTCAGCAGTAACCCCCAGGCCCGTACAGGGCCCGGAAAACAAGAAAACACCGGACAGTGCCTACCTGCCCGGTGTCTCCAACCGAAGAATCTACCAGGGAGAGACACCACCATGACCGCAAGCATCGAAATCGCCACCGCCGCAACCGAAGCCCCCACGACCGGCACCATGCCGGTCGTGGGGGCGGGCGAGGAGTTCGCCCGCCTGCACCCCACCGCCCTCGAGGTCGGCCCCAACGTCCGCGACGAGGTCGACACCGATTCGGACGAGTTCCGCGCCGTCGTCGCTTCCATCACCGAACACGGTGTGCTGCTGCCGATCCTGGCGCGCCGCGACGAGGACCGCATCGTGGTCATCGACGGCCAGGTCCGCACCCTGGCTGCGATCGAAGCCGGGGTCGACAGTGTGCCGGTGGTTATCCGGCCGACTGCTAGCAAGGCCAAGGACCGCGAAATCGAACGCCTCACGCAGCAGGTGAGCACCAACGATCGCCGCATCGCGCTCACCGACGGTCAACGCGCGAAGGCCGTGACCGCGATGTTCGAGCTGGGTCTGTCGGCTACCAAGATCGCCAAGACGATGCAGTACGACAATCGGGAGACCGCCAAAGCCGCAGGGACAGCGGGTCGCTCGCAGACAGCTCGCGAGGCGCTCGACACCGGGCAGCTCGACCTCGAGCAGGCGGCAGTGGTCGCGGTGTTCGACGCCGACGGCGACACCGAGGCGGTCGAGGAACTGCTCGACGCCGGATCACGGTTCCGCTCCGTCGCGCAGGAGTTGATCGCGGACCGCGCCGAGCGCAAGGCCCGCGCCGAAGCCGGTACCCCGTACGCGGACAAGGGCCTGACCGTCCTGGCAGACGAGCCGTTCTACGACAGCCCCTACGTCGCTGCTGAGGACTTGGTGACCGCAGGCGGAGACCCGATCACCGACGCCGTCATCGACGGCGCAGCCGAGCACTGGGCGGTGTGGCTGACTGCCGATGAGCAGATCACCCTCACCGCCAGCGGCGAGGTGATCGAGTCCGAGTCGATCGACTGGGCGACCGAAGGAGCCCCGAAAGCCGCCGCCGCAGAGGGCTACCACCACCACAAGGACGTCACCGTCGCCCAGGTGTGGATTCCGGAGTACTTCACCGCCGACCCCGACGCGGCCGGTGTGAAACTGGGGCCGATCCTCGCCGCAGCGTCGAGTGAACCCGACGCGTCCGACGACCAGGCCGTAGTCGAGAGGAAGGCACGCGAGAAGAAGGCAGCGCAGGCAGCGCTCGCGGCCAAGGAAGCCGAGAAGGCCACTCGGCGGCGCACCGTCGCACTGAACAAGGCCAGCGCCGCCGCGACGATCGTCCGCAAGGAATGGCTGACGAAGTTCCTCACCCGCAAGACCCTGCCGAAGGGGGCAGGGAAGTGGATCACCGAATCCCTCGTCGACGAGCCGGGACTGTTGACCGAGAACAAAGCGCCGCAGTACCTCACGGAGCTGCTCGGTGTCACCGTGCCTGTCGACACCAGCCCCAGCGCCGGGTACCCCGGTGTCGCGGACAAGGCCGCGCGTCGAGCGCTCGCCGCCACGATCGACAAGACGCCCAGCGAGACCCGCGCGCAGGTGATCCTGCTCGCGCAGATCCTCGCCGCTTACGAAGCACGAGTGAGCGGCAAGGGCAACGACTCGTGGCGTCGTACGTCCTGGGGTAACCAGGACAATTACCTGGGCTTCCTCGACCAGCACGGCCACGTGCTGACCGTGGTCGAGCAGGCCGCAGCCGGAATGCTCACCCCCGAGCAGGCGTACGACGCCCTCACCGCGCCCAGTGAGGACAACGCCGCCGACCAGTAACGGAGTAGGGGTGGCGGGCACATTCGGTGCCCGCCACCCCTCATCCATCGCCGGACAGTATCGGCCCCACAGCGCAGGTGGGGAAGCGTCCCCGGCCCGGGTCGAGGGGGCTGCCGCCGCCCTCGAGCTCCCCCGCTCGACGCCCCACCACCGGACTGCTCACGACGGGCAGGCGGCTCACGAGAGGTCAGTGCGCGGCGTTGTAGGCCTCTTCGATGGCGGCGGGGATGCGGCCGCGATCGTTGATCTCGTAGCCTTCGTCGGCGGCCCACTGCCGGATCGCGCGTGTCTGCGCCGGGTCACGGGTGGCCGGTGTCCCGGTTTTAGCGGGCGTCGTCGCGCCGGCGGGGGAGGGCTTACGCTTGCGGCCACCGACCCGAGTGGAATGCTCGATGTAGTAGTCGAGCTTTCTGTGAAAATCGTTGGCGTTCTTTGCTTTCAGGTCGATCACGTACTCGACGCCGTTGACCGCGAATTCGATGGTCTCGCCGGATTCGTCGTCGATGACTGACCCGTCGATATCGTCCACCAATTGGGTTGTCACTCGTTTGGCCACAGCCGGAAAACCTTTCGATCACACGCAATGTCAGGGACTCGGGTACCGGCCAGCGTAACCAACGAATGTGGCGATGAGCTGCACCCTTTCATGTCACGACATCATGGGGTGCGATGTCGGATCGGATTCCTTTGAATGCGGGATGCCGTAAACGTCCCGTTGCCGATTGTTCGCGGTATTCCACGGTCGCCACCAATTCCGGTGTCACCCAGGACACTCCGACTGCGTCGGTGCGCGGAACCGGACCGTGCAGCGCACTGCCGGTACGGGTGCGCTCGGTGAGCGCGCTCCGCAGCTCTCGGCGCATCTGATCGGTGAAACCCGTTCCTACACGGCCGATGTAGACCAACTCGCCCGCCTCGTCGTACGCTCCGAGGAGCAGAGCCGCCAGTGTCCCACCGGCGCGGCCGCCCGTTGGAACCCATCCGCAGATCACGCCTTCGCGTGTGTTCCGGATAGGTACCTTGATCCACGACGGCGACCGGATCCCCGATCGGTACACCGACTCCGCTTTCTTCGCCACGACCCCCTCGATGCCGTTGTCGGCGGCAATGCCCATCAACGTCTCGCCGTCGATTCCCGTCATGGTCGGCGGCACCTGTACCCGACGCCCGTCGGCCACGCCGAGGCCCTCGAGCAGCGCACGGCGCTGCGTGTAGGGCAGCGTCCGGACCGATTCGCCGTCGACGTCGAGGACATCGAACACGAAATACGTCACCGGGGTCGACCGCAGCAACGCCGCCGACGGCCGCGCGACATGCATTCGGCGTTGCAGCAGCCCGAAATCGGGCCGACCGCCCGAATCCAGTGCCACCAACTCGCCGTCCAGGGTCACCGATCGACCCGCCGTTGTGTCCGCCAACGCCGCCGCCACGTCCGGGAACGAGGCGGAGATGTCGTTTCCGTTGCGCGAGAACAGCTTCACCCGCGATGTGCCGTCGACAACGCTGACCCCGCGTTGGCCACTGGAGTCCGCGCGGGTTTGATCGGCTGCCAGGAACCGGTGTGAGCCCAGGGTTCCTGGTCAGAGCAACGATTCTTCTTCATTCCGTGGTCGCTCAAATTTCATCAGTTACTCGTGGATTCTGCGAGTTCCTCGCATAAGTTCACTGTTCGTGTCAGATTTCGCTACTCGTCGGCAGCAGCGCATCGCTGCCGACGGCGCATCGAGTGCCGCGGGGGTCGGCAGCGGGGAACTTGCGGACGTCGAATCGCTGCAGCGGCTGGCGTCGGCGTCGGGGGACGACGAACACGACTTCTTCCGTAACACGCTGGTCGAATACGGATGGGCCAGAGATGTGGCGGGTCTGAGCCCCGCGACGCTGCAGAGAATCATGTATCCCGTGATCGAGATATGCGATTACTTCGATTGCGTGCCATGGCGATTGACCCAGCAGCAGTTCGATCAGTACTTCGCCGGTCCCGGCAAACGCAGTCACGCGACCATCCGGAAAAAGACAGTTCAGATCGACAACTACTACCGATTCCTCGAGCACCGCTACGCTGGCGAGCTGCTCCGAGCGTTCGGCGTCGGTGTCGAGTCACCGGTCGACCCGTTCAACCGGCCGAGGCACAGGGGTGATTTCGCGCTGCGGATTCCTCCCACTCGACGAGCGATGACAGCGTTCTTTGCCGACTGGAGAGACGCCCTGCCACGCTCTCGCAAGTACCACGTGAGCGCACGCGACTACACCATGGCGAAGATTGCGTACTTGTCCGGTGTGCGGGCGTCGGAGCTGTGTGCGGTGAAGATCGGCGACATCCATTGGGAAGCGGGACAGTGGGGCCGCTTCGTCGTCGTGGGTAAGGGTGCCCGCGGATCGGGTCCACGCGAACGGCAAGCTTTTCTCTTCGAAGAGGGGAGAGAGCTGCTGTGGTGGTATCTCGAGCAGGTCCGGGGCGAGTTCTGCGACGACCCGACCGACGCGGGCGCACCGTTGTGGCCATCGGAACGCTTGCCGACCGCCGTCGCGGCGCTCAACCTCGCCGTTGCACCCGCCATTCAACCCTCGACATTTCGCCGCAATCTCAAAGCTGCATCGCACCATCACCTCAACGGCCCGGTGCGCGAGCTCTACCCCCATCTGTTGCGTCATGCCTGCGCTACCCACAACTACCAACGAGGAATGCCCTTGTGGGATGTGCAGAAGATGCTCGGTCACGAATGGGCAAGCACCACTGTGGGCTATCTGGCGTCGGCAGGAGCCGACCCGGAACGGTCCGTCATCGAGTCGACACAACGCGCCGTGCGGCGCTTGAGTACGGAGAATTAGAAGATGAAATGGAATTTGCGCATGGTTGCGGCGCAACGCGACATCTGGCGTCCGACGCAGCTGCTCAAAGCATTCGAGCAGGTCGACTTCCATCCGTCATTGAGCAAGACTGCGGCCCTGTGGTCTTCGGCGCCGATCACGATCCGACTCGATGACCTGGACAAGATCTGTGCGGCGTTGAACTGCACTGTCGGTGATCTGATGCTGGCGGAAGCTGTTCACGACGCGGATCTCGACGCAGCTCCAGCACGCGCAATCGGCGATCGGTCGGGCCCTGCCGCACCCACTGCCGGGGCCCGGAAGCGCGGAGCCCGCCGCGTTCCACCTCCCAACTGATGTCGGGACGAAACCCTGCCGATGGGGTGGCGGCACGCAATGCCGCCCGGCACACCGAGCGCACGATACGGATGATCGAGCAGACACCCGCGCAGTTCCGTGACGACGTGCAGGCGTGGGTCACTGCGCTGGGCGGCCGCGGTCGACGTAAATCCAGACCGTTGACGGCAGTGACGATTGCCCTCTATCTCAATTTCGCGCTACCGGTCTTGCAGGAATGGGCTGAGACACACCAAAGTCTGCGATCTGTCGATACTGTCGACATCGAGCGCGCTCTCAGCCGTCACTCAGGGCAGTCGAGACATAACGTGCACACGGCCCTGAGGTCGCTCTTTCGCGGACTCAAACGCGAACGTCGCATCTTCGCCGACCCTGCCCGAGAGGTCGCTGGTCGGTACACCCGCAGGATCCTCAGACCGTTACGATCCGATCGCGTACATGGGCTCTTCGATCAGCTGACCAGGCCCGATGACCGGGTGATTCTGGCGCTCGTCGCGGTCCACGCGCTGACGATCGAAGAGGTCATCGGCTTCCGACTCGACCATCTCGACCGTTCGGCAGGACGAGCAACCGTCACCCGGCCACACACCCGCCACACGTTCTGGTTGGACGAGTTCACCGCCGAGGTGCTCCGCGACTGGCTGATCTACCGTCAGCGTCGGTGGCCGACGAGCACGAATCCGTACTTGCTGATTACCCGGGTGACTGCGCCTACCGCGCTGCCGGGCAGTCGCCACTACATCACCCGCCCATTCCGTGACCTCGGCATCACCGCCCGCGAACTGCGTGTCGATCGCATCCTCGACGAGGCCGCCCACAGCGGCGACCCGGTTGCCCTGATGACCGTGTTCGGTATCGGCACCACCACAGCGGTGCGCTATGTCAGGACCGCGCACCCTGGCCGATTCGACGTAGACCCCACTGCACCCTGACTCGATTCGAAGTTCAGCCAACGGACCGGTCGTCGCCGCAGGTTCGTAAACCGCTCGACGCAGCCAACGGCCTTCCGAAACATACGGGGAGGGGGTATGGTCTGACACGTTAGCCAGATACCCCTAGGGGGTATAGAGACAGTCGGAGGAGCGCGACATGATCACCACGCACTACAAAGTCACGGGCATGACCTGCGGCCACTGCGAAGCGTCGGTCCGGGAAGAAGTCGGTGCTGTGGTCGGGGTCGACACGGTCGAAGCATCAGCGTCGGCAGGAACGCTGACGGTGACGAGCATCGGCGAGCCCGACCACGCCCGGGTCATTGCCGCCGTTCGCGATGCCGGATACGCAGCCGAACCGCAAACCGCAGATTCGCCTACCGCGTAACCGCTGAAGTCGTTGCAGGAAGAGGTATTTCGCGATGAACAACCACACGCATTCTGACGTCGGAACGGCTAAGAGAGCTGGCGCGCAGTCGGGGCACGACACGTCCGAACGCAGCGCAGGCCACACCGGACACGGCGAGCACTCCGAACACGGAGGACACACAGGGCATACCGGGCACGGTGGCCATGCCGGTCACGGCGATCACGTCGGTCACGGCGATCACGTCGGCATGTTCCGTCGTCTGTTCTGGATCATGCTGGTCCTCGCCGTTCCGGTGATCGTGGCATCGAACATGTTTGCGATGCTTCTCGGATACTCACTGCCGGACGCGTCGTGGATCGCCTGGGTCTCGCCGACGCTCGGCACCGTGATGTACGCCTGGGGCGGATCTCCCTTCCTCACCGGCGCAGTCAGCGAAATCCGTTCCCGTGCACCGGGAATGATGCTGCTCATCGCCCTCGCGATCACCGTCGCATTCATTGCGTCGATGGGCGCGAGCCTCGGCCTGCTCGATCATCAGCTCGACTTCTGGTGGGAACTGGCGCTGCTGATCGTGATCATGCTGCTCGGGCACTGGATCGAAATGCGATCCCTCGCGCAGACCACCTCCGCTCTGGACTCACTGGCGGCGCTGCTCCCGGACACCGCCGAACGCGTCGACGGCGACGATGTGGTGCCGGTGTCCCCGGCCGAGCTGCAGCGCGGTGATGTCGTCGTCGTGCGCCCCGGCGGCCGAGTACCGGCGGACGGCACCATCGTCTCCGGATCGGCGAGCATGGACGAGTCCATGATCACCGGCGAATCACGCACCGTCCGCCGCAGCGACGGCGACCAAGTTGTCGCCGGCACGGTAGCCACCGACTCCGGTCTGCGCGTCCAGGTCACCGCAGTCGGGGAGGACACCGCCCTCGCAGGCATCGGCCGCTTGGTCGCCGACGCCCAGAACTCGACCTCGCGCGCTCAGCGCATCGCCGACACGGCCGCCGGTTGGCTGTTCTGGTTCGCTCTCGGTGCCGCGATCATCACCGCCGCTGTGTGGACTCTGGTCGGGATGCCCGACGACGCCGTCATCCGCACCATCACCGTGCTGGTCATCGCCTGCCCCCACGCCCTCGGACTCGCGATCCCGCTGGTGGTCTCCATCGCCACCGAACGCGCAGCCCGCGGCGGTGTCCTGGTCAAGGACCGGCTCGCACTCGAAACAATGCGCACGGTGGACACCGTGCTCTTCGACAAGACCGGCACCCTCACCAAGGGTGAACCCACCGTCACCGCAATCGAGGTGACAGACGGGCGCACCGCCGACGAGGTCCTCGCTTTGGCCGCTGCCGCAGAAGCCGACTCTGAACATCCCCTCGCCCGTGCCATCGTCGGCGCCGCACGCGCGCGGAACCTGACCGTCCCGGCTGCAGCCGGTTTTCAGTCGTCTCCCGCTGTCGGGGTCGCTGCGGACGTCGACGGCACCCGCATTCAGGTCGGCGGGCCCGCGCTGCTCGAGCAGGAAAACGGATCCGAACTCGCTGTCGCCGACCGGTGGCGCGGCGACGGGGCGATCATCCTGCACGTCCTGGCCGACGGTGCTGTGATCGGTGCCCTTGCGCTCGCCGACGAGATCCGGCCCGAATCACGCACTGCGGTAGACGCGTTGCATGCGCGCGGAATCGCGGTGGTGATGATCACCGGTGATGCCGAAGCCGTCGCGAAGTCCGTCGCCACCGAGCTCGGTGTGGACCGCTACTTCGCGGGGGTGAAACCGGAAGACAAGTCCCACAACGTTGCTGAACTTCAACAGGAAGGGCGCACCGTGGCGATGGTCGGTGACGGAGTCAACGACGCACCGGCTCTCGCGCAGGCCGATGTCGGTATCGCTATCGGCGCGGGTACCGACGTTGCTATCGCGTCGGCCGGAGTGATCCTCGCCAGCGACGACCCGAGGTCGGTGTTGTCGGTGATCGAACTCTCGCGCGCCTCGTACCGGAAGATGAAGCAAAACCTCTGGTGGGCAGCGGGATACAACCTCATCTCAGTCCCACTTGCGGCAGGAGTGCTCGCGCCGGTCGGGTTCGTGCTGCCCATGTCGATCGGCGCGATCCTGATGTCGCTGTCGACGATCATCGTCGCCGCGAACGCGCAGTTACTGCGTCGACTCGACCTCACACCCGACACCATCACCGGAGCGGTGAACGACGGGATTTCCAATGCTCCGTCGCAGCGTGAACCGGCACTGTAGGAGTTGATCTCGTCTCGGGAGTACAGCCCTGACAACTGTGGAACACGCTGATGGGCCGCACCCTCTCCGCCGGAGAGGATGCGGCCCATCGTTTCGGGAAGCGGACCAGGTCAGCCGAGCAGTCGCTGCATGGTGTCGATCTCCTGCTGTTGAGTCGCGACGATGGTGCGGGCCATCTCCAGGGCGTCAGGATTGGAACCGTCCGCTATTTCGGTGTTGGCCATCTCGATGGCACCGGTGTGGTGGGCGATCATCATCGTCAACCACTGGCGGTCGAATTCCGGTCCCGACGCTACCATCAACGCGTCCATGTCCTGAGCGGTCATCATGCCGCTGCCGGAGCTGTGGTCCATCCCGCCCATGTCACCCATGTCCATGTCGGGCATGGGCTGGCCCCACTCGGTCAGCCATGCCGTCATCTGGTCCATCTCGGGCTGTTGCGCGGCGGCGATCGCCGATGCCAGCGACAGGACCTCCGGGTTGTCGGTGCGGCCGTCCGCCAAGTCGGCCATCTCCACTGCTTGCGCGTGATGCGGGTACATCATCTGCGCGAACATCACGTCGGCATCGTTGAACTGCGCCGTCGAGCTCGCCGGCGCGGACGATGCCGGCGTCGAGGACATCGATCCCATCGAATGGCCATCCATCGACGAATCCGCCCCGTTGTCGCTACAGCCGACGACGAGGAACGCGCTCGCGGCGGCAGCAGCGATCGAGGCAATGACTTTGGTACGCATGAGGAAACTCCTTGTAAGAGTGAGTAGTACAGAGGATTCGATGTCGTTCGATCCGCCGACAGACACGCGTCTGACGGGCTCCCTGTCACACTCGCAAGGTCACCGATCTGTCCAACTCCCACAACGTCCACGGCGGCGCACGCCCCCACTCAGAGTCGGTGCGCCCAACGATCCGGTTAAGCAGCGTCGGTACCGGGTCGATGGCTGCGCTCGTCACCGGGACCGTCAGCGCGGGCCACGACGCTGTCGTACCCACACAGGGATGCATCATCTGGTACCCCGACGGGCAGTCATGTTCCCCGGTCATCACCGGAACCGACACCGAGTCGGCCATGTGAGACGGCGCTGCGAACGAGGCACGGCCGCCGCTCATCGACATGGACATCGAGCCGGTCACAGGCATCGACATCGGTGTCACCGAATGCATCAACAGCACACCGAACACCGTCAGTGCAATCAGTAAAGCTGCCGTCGGAGCTGTGCCCCGTCGACCGTGCCGATTCACTGAGGGCATGCGGCCGATGATACCAACATATACCCCCTGGGGGTACGCCTGTCTCGTCGCGTTCGGTCGTCGAAGCATTTCGTCATGTCTTCGAGGTGTCGAGTCCGAGATCTGTTGCGCGGTTGTAGTCGTCGTCGATGAGCACCACGCTGCGATGTTCCCGGTCGAGTAGTGAGGCCGCGATCGAGGCGCGATAGCCGGAGGCGCAGTGCACCCACACTTTGCCGTCGGGGACTTCTGCGAGTCGGTGCGGCAGTTCGTGAAGGGGGATATTCACCGCACCGGGGATGTGGCCGTCCGCGTACTCGGACTGTTGACGTGTGTCGAGCACAGTGATGTCGGAGTCGGTTGCGGCAAGTCCGGCGAAGTCGGACACCTCGTAGGACCGCACGTGGCCGTCGCCGGCGAGTGAGTGAATCTCACCGACAGCCGAACCGGAGGGGCGGTCGATGCCGATGCGCGCCAACTCTCGAGTGGCATCGTCGATTTGGTCGGAGGTGTCACCGATCAATGTCAGCGGCGCACCCCACTGGTAGAGCCATCCGAGATAGGTCACGAACGTCGTCGACAGCTCGAAACCGAGGGAGCCGTCGAGATGTCCAGCAGCGAAGGCGGTTCGTGCGCGGAGGTCGACGACCCACTGGCCATCGTCGATGCGCCTGCGTAGTTCGTCGGGATCGACAGGCTCCGGGGTGGACAGATCGATCGGGGCCGGACCTTCGGTGTTGATGACGCCCATGTGGGCGTAGTACGCGGGGTAGGCCGACAATCCTGCGATCAACTCGTCGACGTAGGTTTGTTCGTCCTGGGTCAGCGCGGGATTGGACTGTTGCTGTTCACCGATGGTCGACGAGTCGCCGCTGGTGGGGGTCGCGGAGCAGAAGCTACCGAATCCGTGGGTGGGGTAGACCTCGACGTCGGCGGGGAGTTCGGCGGCGATTCGACGGACCGAGTGGAACTGGGCATGGGTGAGCTCGTCGGTGTGTTCGGAGCCGAGTAGGTCGGTGCGGCCGGTGGATCCGTAGAGCATCGAGCCGCCGGTGAAGATCGCGATCGGTTCGTCTCCGAGTTGCAGTACGTAGCTGACGTGATGATGTGTATGGCCCGGGGTGTGCATGACCTGAAACGTCGCCGATCCCGCGTCGACGACATCGCCGTCCCCCACTGCCCGTCGCTCGAATTCGACCGGGTCACCCTCGGGCACAACGTATTCGGCTCCGGTAGCGCGTGCGAGTTCGAGGCCGCCGGTGACGTAGTCGTTGTGGATGTGGGTTTCGAGTACGTGGGTGATCGCGGCGTTCTTCTCCGCGGCCAGTGCCAGGACGCGGTCGATGTCACGTTGGGGATCGATCACGACGGCGATGCCGTCGTGGCTGATCAGGTAGCTGCGGTCGCCGAGGCTCGACGTTTCGATGATGGCGATGTCTGGATCGGTAGCGCTCACGGGGTACTCCTACGGTGTCGTCGGGTCGGCCTCGTTTCTGACGTGAAACGTCCTCGTTCAGGCCAGTGCGAGGAAGAGTTTTTCCAGTTCTGCTTCGGTCATGGGTTCTTTGTTGTCGGCGGTGTCGCCGGTCATGCATTCGCGGAGGCCGGTGGCGACGATCTTGAATCCGGCTTTGTCGAGGGCGCGGGAGACGGCGGCGAGTTGGGTGACGACGTCTTTGCAGTCACGTCCGTTCTCGATCATGCCGATCACTCCGGCGAGTTGGCCGTGTGCGCGGCGCAGCCGGTTGAGTACCAATGCGATGCTGTCTTCGTCGCCGACCATTGCGGTCTCCTGAGGGTGTGAGGGTGGTAGTGGTTTCAGATTACCCCTGGGGGCATCGGGTCGGTGTGTGCGTTCGGTCATGAAAGAACGAGGGTGTCGACAAGTACGTAGCCCGCGACGGCGAACACCAGGTAGGCGAACCACGTGCGCAGCTTGTCGGTATCAATGCGTGTGCTCAGTCGCCCGGCGACCAGCGAGCCTGCAATCGTAGCACCGGCGAACGCGGCTGTCAGTGCCCAGTTCCCGCCGAGCCCGTCGGCCTGAGCGATCAGTCCGGCGGCGGAGTTTGCGACGATGACCACCAGCGACGTTCCGACAGCGACACCCATCTCGATTCCCAGCAACAGCACCAGAGCGGGGATGATCAGAAATCCTCCGCCGACGCCGAACAGTCCGGTGAGGACACCGACCCCGAACCCTGTCGGTATGGACCGTGGTGCGCATCGCCGCCAGTCGATCCCGGAATCCCCTGTCTTGCATGCAGTTCCGACATCGTCGGCGCTGCGCAGCATCCGCGCCCCGGCAATGATCATGACGATTGCGAAGCCGATCATCACGGCCGCCTCGGGCAGATGTCTGCCCAGGGCGCTGCCGACCACGGTGCCGACAATGCCGGTGGCCGCGAAGATCGCCGCCAGCCGCCACTCGACGAGCCGCGCCCGCACCTTGGGGATGGCCCCGGTCGCAGAGGCGACACCGATCACCAGCAACGATGTCGGTATCGCCTCCGACAGGTCCATTCCGAGGGCGTAGACGAGAACCGGGACCGCGAGAATCGACCCGCCGCCTCCGAGGAGACCGAGCAGGATGCCGACGGCGACGCCGAGGACCAGTGCCAGTGCCAGGGTCATCAGCTGTGGGCTGTGTCCTGGCCACCGAGTGCGTCGATGGCGGCCTGGAGCTTGGTGGTGGCCTCGGCCGCGACATCGGAGAGGGCGGGTTCTCCGGTCGCTTGGACCATGATGTCGGGGTTCATCGCTTCGACGATCACCGATCCGGATGTGGCGGTGTCGGCGCGGACGACGACATTGCACGGCAGCAGCAAGCCGATCTGGCGCATGACTCCGACGGCGCGGTGCGCGAGGGTGGGATTGCAGGCACCGAGGATCAGATACTGCTCCATGTCTTCGCCGAGTTTGGCCTTCAACGTGGCCTGCATGTCGATTTCGGTGAGAACACCGAAGCCTTGGTCGGACAGGGCTGATTTGACGGAGTCGACTGCGGTGTCGAAGTCGGTGTCGGTCAGAGTGGTCGAGAGTGCGATGTTCATGAGGGAAATTCCTTTCGGTGGTCGAACTGTGGTGGTGTGGGCCTACCCGATTCGGGGCCGGCGAATACTCGGCACGCCCGCTTTGGTGAGCAGTGCGCTGGCCGGGCACCAGCCAACCGCTGCGTAGAGGGCGAGGTTGGCGGCAGCGAACGCGCTGAGTAGTCGCCATTGCGGTGCGTGTAATTCGCCGAGTGCCAGACCGGTGGCGGTGACACCGGCAGCAAGGGCGGGGACGATACGTTCGATCGGCCATCCTGTGAATGCCGCCGAGTGGGTTGTGTTCGGATCGGTCATGATTGCTCCGTTGGGTGTGGTGAGGGTGTCAGTGAGAGAAGCTGATCGAGGGCAGCACCTTGCGCAGCCAGGCTGGTGACCACCATGCGGCGTGACCGGTCAGACGCAGCAGGACCGGCAGCAGGATGAGCCTGATCAGGAAGGCGTCGAGCAGTACCGCGACACCGAGAATGATGCCCATTTCTTTCGGTGGGAGCGGATCGGAGAGTGCGAAGGTGAAGAACACGGCGACCATGACCGCGGCGGCGGCGAAGATGACCCGGCCGGAGTGGGCGAGGCCGTCGACCTGAGCGGCTTTCGGGTCCCCGGTCTTCTCGTAGTGCTCTTTCGCGGTGGCGAGCAGGAACACGGTGTAGTCCATGGCGATGGCGAAGATCATCGCGAAGAAGAACACCGGACCCCAGCCGTCGAGGAAGCCTTGCGGGGTGAAGCCGAGCAGTGATGCACCGTGCCCGTCCTGGAAGATCAGCTTCGCGACCCCGAACGCTGCGGCGGTCGAGAGCAGACTGACGGCGGTGCCGAGGATCGCGATCAGCGGTGCCTGCAGTGCAACGAGCAGCAGGATGAAACCGAGCGCCAGAATGATCCCGATCACCAGCGGCAGGTAGTCGTTCAGTGCTTGCTGCAGATCGAGGTTCTCCGCCGGTGCCCCGCCGACCAACGCCGACTCCGGGAGCTGCGCGCGCAGGTCACCGAGGATGGTGCCCATACTCTCGTCCGAGGGGTCCACGGCGGGAAGCGCTTGTAGCAGTGAGTAGTTCGAGCCGTCCGCGGCAGGCTGGGGCGGAGTCACCATCGAGATCCCGTCGACGGTACTGGCTGCCGTGGCGGTCGCGGCGGCATCCGCGGACGGGACGACGATCTGCAGTGCGCCGGGTGCGCCGGCACCGAACTGGGCCTGGACGAGCTCGTAACCCTGGCGAACCGGTGCATCTTCTGGGACGACGGCGATCGAGGGCATCGCCACTTTCAGTCCGAGGACCGGAAGGGCCAGCGCAATGAGGATGCCGACGGAGACCAGAGCGAACGGCCAGGGATGCTTGTGGAGCAGTTCACCCCAGGCTGCGAATTTCGGGGAGCGGTGCTGCTGGCGCTTGGCGTAGGGCAGGGAGGCGGCGTTGACCTTGGAACCGAGTGCACCCAGGGTTGCGGGGAGCAGGGTCATGGTGGCGATCAGCACGAAGGTCACGGCGAGCATGATGCCGACGGCCATGGTGCGCACCGCCGGTGCGGGAACGAGCAGGACGGCCGAGAGGCTCACCAAGACCGTCAGACCGGACAGGACCACGGCTTTGCCTGCGGTGTCCATGGTTTCGGCGACCGCGGCACGTGGATCGGCGTTGCGCAGTGCGTCGCGGAACCTGGCGACGATGAACAGGGCGTAGTCGATTCCGAGGGCGAGGGCGAACATCATCGCGAAGTTCATCGCCCACACCGAGATCGGCGTGACGCCGTTGAGCAGAACGAGTCCGCCTGCGGATGCGACCAGGCCGGCAACGGTGAGTAGCAGCGGCAATCCCGCGGCGACGAGGGAGCCGAACGCGAGCACCATGATCGCCAAAGTGACCGGCCAGGAGAACAATTCGGCCTGAATCATGGCGTCGTGGTTGGCCTTGTTGAAGTCCGACCACAGTGCGGAGGATCCGGTCGGGTAGACCTCGATGCCGTCGCCGGAGAGTTCGGTCAGCTCGCCCTTCACCTCGTCGACGGCCTTGACCATGTCGTCGGTACTCGCGTTTGCGCCGGCGATCAAGATGCCGGTGTGACCGTCGGGACTGATCGTCATGCCCGGCTGGGGGGCGATGACCTCACCGAAGCGAGTGTCACCGTCGAATACGGCCGCGACGTCGGTGAGTGTCTGCTGCATCGCTGCGTCTTCGATCGTGGCGGTGTCGGAGTGAACGACCACCTGCACTGCTGCAGAGGAATTGCCGCCGAAATGCTGCTGGGCGAGCTCGCGGACCTGGACGGATTCGGAACCGTTGGCCTGCCAGCCGGCCCCGGCCAAGGATGAGAACACCGATGGTGCAGCCGATCCCAGTGCAACGAGGGCGATCAGCCAGATGCCGAACACCCACCGGCGGCGGGCGACCATCGTGCTTCCCAGGCGGCCTAGTGCGCCGGGTGCCGGTGGCCGATGGCGGTCGTGGCGGCCGGTGGCCGCCGCGGTAGCGGGCTTGGTCACAATTGCTTCTCCTAATACGGGTGGGGGTATTCAGAAGTGTTGAAGACGCCCAGAGATTCCTGCGAAATGCAGTGGAGTGCTGTTGGGGTGGGGGTCAGCGACGAAACAGGGAACGAAAGAAGTTGTCGCGTGTAGCTGGGGCGGGTGTCTCCATGGAGCAGGAGCACTGCTGCGACCGCGGAACGTTCTTCATGACGCTGTCGACATGTCGACCGCAGCCAGCCCAGGTGGTCTTACCGCATGCCGGGCACGGGACGGGGTAGCACATGGCGGTCCTTTCTGGCGGGTACATCACTACTGTGACACATACCTAGGGGGGTATGCAAGTACCCGTGGGGGTATGAGGGAAGGGGTGGGCCGGAGCCGATCGGTAGACGGCAGTGGTTTTGCCGGATCCAACGCGAGGCTGTGCTGGCGGCCGCAGGAGGCGTTTGATGGTCGCCAGTCTGCGAATGCGGTTGTCCCTCAGGGGTTGATGCTCCACCCACGCGCGAGTTGCGCCGCTATCGTCCGCGAGTTTCTGTGAACCCGCGCAGTTGCGTCCCACTTCCATTCGTGCACCCAGTCCGGCCCCGATGGGACAGGTCCGGGGCTGGCGAGCATCGGTGACAACGGGTTGGGCGGCACAGACCCGTGAATGCCCGTCGCCGAGACGGAGCAACCATCACCACCGGGCCTCGCTCAACGGCGCCGAATCATGTTTCGCAGACGCCATCGCGCGCCACGGAGAGGGAGGAGCGGGCGACCTCCCCCTCAGACGGCCGACCGCTCCTCCCGCAGTGTCAGACGCCGCCGAAGAACAATCGGTTCCCTCGTTTTCAAGAAAACTTCAGAACATCGCCAACTGGTCGACGTCCGCGCTCACTCGCACGCGCGGCCGGGCAGCGGCACGCCGGACAGCAGCCTTCGTCGGGGCAGGTACGGGGGCCTGCGCCGCAGTCATGTCGAGTCCGACACCGGCCCGGCTCGCCAACACCGCCCGCACGTAGAGGTGGCGGGCGTGTTCACGGCGGCCGTCCTCGCTGTCGCGGCCGTGCCACTGCGTTTTCCACGCCGACGAGCCTGCCTGCGGCGTCGCCATGGCGCGGTCGGTCAACCGGTCGAGCAGAACATCGACCTTCTCAGCCAAGGTCTGTGCGAGCTCGTCGAGGACCGCCGCCGGTATCCCGGCAACATCAGGCTCGCCCTCGCTCATGCCCGCATGCTAGATCGGCCCACCGACAACATCGGCCCACCGCCGACTGGCCTGAGCAGCGGGGTACCCCGCCCAGCTCTGGACGGCGGCGGGACCAGGAGAGGTCAGTGCTCGGTTTCGGGACGCCACGGCCGTCCGTTCCTTGCCGGTGCACGATCGGTGCGGTGTTCGAGATCGGGGTTGCAGAGCGCGATCGCCACCGCGGTCGAGCGCACGATTTCCTGCTGCAGCGGCGGGCCGATCAAGGTTCGGATTCGCATGAGCACGAGTATGCGACCGACCACCGACACTATCGCCGGATTGGGAATGCCCTACACACAGGCTGGATTCGGTGAAAATTGAACCAGGACGGAACCGGACCGGTGTGCGGGGCGTCCAAGTTCATGTGGAGGACGATCCGGAATACCGGCACGCGCTGATCGAGGAGGGCTGCGATCCGGACGATCCACACCTGCGCGCAGCCATCGCCGACGTCGTCGCGCTGCTACGCCAGATCGGCGCTGCCGAGCGCACCGAAGCGGATCGAACCAACGGCCCCGATCTCCACGACATCGGTTCTCTCGACGGTTCGGCGCGGGGCGCCACCGAGCACTGACACGATCGGCACACGCGCGGCGAGGACTCGGCGCGCGCACGATGTTCGGCGCCGCGAACACCGCCCGTTGACGCGGCGCGGCACTCATCGTCGAGCCGTCGTGCACGGCAGGTTGATTCGGGCACTGCGTGCGTTTCGGATCGTCCCCTGCGGGGCCGCGTCCTGTGGTCACCACAGGGTTCGTACAAGCCGCCTCAGCCTGACATGCCGGGGACCCCGACCAGTCAACCCACGCTCCGCTCTTCGGGGTTGACAGGCCACCCTCGTCACGTCCGACTGCTGCGTCTCATCCGAACTCAGAGAGGATTCGCATGCTTCCCGATCGTTACGACGCAGTCATCGCCGCCGCCGCCGAACACGGCGCGACCGCCGCCGGCCACGACCTTCACGCGCTCCACGCCGACATCGCCTACTTCGCTCACGATGACAACAAGGCGCCCGCCCGTCTCGACGAGCGGATCTGGGACGGTCTGCTCGCCAAGCACACCATCGCCGCCGCCGACGCGGTCGCGCTCCGGATCGACTGACCACGCGAGCTCGGCCCCGCCCACCTCGGACGGGGCCGACACACCCCGTGGCATGCATCGATGTACAAAAACTGTTGTTGTCGAACCAATTTCACGCAGGGTGAGGGAGCGGGAGGATCGTCCCCTGCGGGGCCGCGTCCTGTGGTCGCCAAGGAGGTCGTACGAGCCGTCTCAGCCTGACACGGCGGGGACCCCGACCGTTCAACCCACGCTCCGCTCTTCGGGGTTGAGCGGCCACCCTCACCATGTCCGACCGGGACGTCTCATCCGAACCTTCCGGAAGGTCCTCAAGCCATGAACGATCACCAGATCATCACCGCACTGATCGGCGAAGCCGCTCAACTACCCGCCGCAGATCCCCGCGCCACGCGCTGGGCCACCGAAGCACTCGCGCTCGCCAGCGCAGCAGAGCTGCCGCTGCTCGTTGAGGAAGCCGAAGGCGTGCTCGGGCGCATCGAACACGACACCACCTGCATCTGGTGCGCCGGAGTGCCCGGCGCGGATATCCCGATCGGATCGTTCTGGTGCACCCACTGACCCAGACGTTTCCGCCGTCCCGGCCCACTGGCGGCCGGGACGGCGGTCGTCTGCGCGAGCTACCCGCACCACCCCGGCCACCCGACGCCCGGAGGCGCCGGAGGATCGTCCCCTGCGGGGCCGCATCCTGTGGTCACCACAGGGGTCGAACGAGCCGCCTCAGCCTGACATGCCGGGGACCCCGACCAGTCAACCCACACTCGCTTCGCTCCCTCTACGGGGTTGACAGGCCACCCTCACCATGTCCGACTGCTGCGTCTCATCCGAACTCGAAAGGACCTCGCCATGTATCCCGACCGGCTCACCGCCATCGCCTCCGAAGCCGCCAGCCGCGGCGCCACCGCCGCCACCCACAACCTCGGCGCACTCCACGCCGCCATCCACCACGCCGACTTCCGCACCGCGCCAGCCCGCCTACCGGAGGAGATCTGGCAACACCACCTCGGCCGACACCGCACCGCCTGACCGATTCGGCCCCGCCCGGTGTGGCGGGGCCGGAACGTCGATGTCAGACCGTGCGGCGCAGCGCAGACACCCACCAGTGCGTGGCCGTGGAATACTCCCGGCCCGTGCCCGGTTGACCAGTGCGACGGTGTTCGACCCACTGCCCCGGGTACCACCCCAGAACAGCCGCTACGAGCGGCCACATGCCGAGAGGCGCACTGGCGGACACCGTCCCCGACACACACCGAGAGCCGCAGACCCAGCAAAAGGGTTCTGCGGCTCTCGACGTCTACGGCCTTGCCCCGTTCATTCGAACGACCGACTCGCTCGCATTCATTCGAATGAACGCGCTGTCATTCGAACGAATGACAGAGGACGCAGGCAACAACCGGAGGGGAACGGACGTCGCTCGGCAGCAGGCGCTACCGAGACCTGCGGCCGCGTTCGAAAGACGGACGTGAGCTGCACCGTTACGTATCGAACATATGTTCTAGTATGATGTGGAGGGTCTCCACCCGCCCGGCGAAAGGTCGATTCCCATGGCCACCGCCTCGATGTCCGACCTGACCGGGCTCGACAAAACCGCACAACTCGACGCGCTCCGCCGCCGCATGGCCGCCATCCCGGCCCGCCGCGATCACGCACCCGCCGACCTGGCCCCGAGGTCTGCTGTCGAGGCTTCGCCGCGACCTGTTGTCGCGTCGGCCCCTACCGCGCTGCGTCGCGTCGACGACGAGCCGCCACTTGCCGCGCCGGGCTCGAAAACGCTGCGGACCATCCCGGTGCCCCTACCGCTGGCCGAACTCCTCCCACATGGAGCTCTGGCCCGCGGAACAGCCCTCACCGTCACCGGCGCCGGATCCGTACTCGTCGGAATCGTCGCTGCCGCCAGCGCGGCCGGCCACCACGTCGCAATCATCGGCCAACCCAAATTCGGGCTGCTCGCCGTCCACGAACACGGCGGTGACCTATCCAAAGTCGCCGTCATCGCGGGTGGAGGCGACAGTCTCGAAGTTGCGTCGATATGTCTCGATGGTGTCGACCTTGTCGTGACCACCCTTGGCGGCCGCGACATCCCGCCCACCCGCAGCCGCGCACTCCTCGCCCGAACCAGATCGCACGCAGCCGTCCTGATCTGCACCGATGGGCGGATGCCCGGCATCGACCTCACCATCGACTCCCGACTCGTCGACGTCGCCGGGATCGGGCAGGGGAGAGGCCGACTGCGGTCGATCACCATCGACACCACCATTCGTGGCCGCGCCGTCCAACCACGCACCGGCCGCTACACCCTCACCGCACCCACCTACGGCGACCGCGCAGGCCTGCACTGGACACCCGCCGACACCGGTGTAGCAGCTGGCCGCCGAGACGACCGGCGAATCCTGGCGGCAGCGCAATGACATTGCATGACAACACCTCCGAAGACGCCATGTTCCCGCGCTGGCCCGTCACCTTCGACCCGCCGACCCGGCGCGTCGTCGACCCGCCGCAGCAAGTCCTGGTATCCGTGGCGCTGGCCCTACCCGCGCCCTCGAGTACACCCTTCCGCGACGGCATACCTCTCCGCGTGCGCAGTGAAGGGCTTGCAACCGACATGAAAGTGCAAGGGACACTGCGAGGTTGGGCGCGAGTCTCGACCGGAGGCTGGCTCGGGTGTGTCGACTTCACCGTGCCCACCGGAAACGGCCGGGGCCACTTGGAGATCCACGGCCAATGGGTACCGAGCACCGCGATCACCCCGCTGACCTGATCGACAACATCGATCATCTTGGACGGCTGACCTGGTAAGTGCCGTTGTCGTCGGTGAACGTCAACGAGACCGACCTGTCGGCCCCATCGACCGTGACCATGCAAGACACTGACGAACCCCTATTGACCGGAAGGCGAGCAGGACAATGAACAGCCGAAACGCCTGAAGCGCCGTAGGTTTCGCTCAAAATACTTGCAACACCCGACTCCGCCGAAGCAGTGTCCAAAATCCTGCCACCTGTTCCGTCCCGGGGGGTGGTGGTAGATGACGACGCTGCTTTCGAGTCGCACTCGGTAATCGCTCGATCCGCCAACGCCCGGGCCTGCGGCACCGGAACACCCACCGAATCAGCGAAGTCGATGTCGAGCGTCGGATCGCCATGATTGTCGCCCGACGTCAGATACTCCAACACCGCCTAGCCGCGAGTCCCGCAGGCGCTGTTTACCGCCGTAATAAGACCATTCGAAGACGTCTCCGGACTAGCCACACCGACCGCAGTTGACGAGCATCCGGATGCCACAACACCCACCACGGCTAGATCCAACACCGGGCCACGCACCGACAGCAAAGATTTCACTACAGCTCTCCTACCCTGTGGGGCGACTCCCCGCACCGCGCTCGATCAATCATCGCTCGCCAATGCGGTCACCGCTGCAGATTCCCCTCGCCTGCCATCAACCGCCGTCAGCTCTCCGGACCGCGCTTACGCGCACGCCGCGCCGACGCCAACACCCGCCCGCGCACATACGCACTGAGCGGCAGACCAGCAGCATCCGCAGCCGCCGACACCTCCGCATGCTCATCCGCCGTGAACCGCACCGGCACAACGGAATCACGCTTCGGCTCCGTCGACTTCGGCCGACCAGTACGCACCATGAATCCGATATTACCAACTACGAAAAATCGATTGTGTCGATCGAATTATTCGACTACGATAAATAGCGACTGCACCGCAGAATATAAACCAGCGCAAAACGTTCGGGGGGAACGATGAACAACCTAGTGCAACCAGCACCGTCTGTGAACTTCGACGACCTGTCGTCTCTACTGTCCTCGGTGCTGTGGGGATGCGTGATCGTCGGCATCTTCGGCGCTCTCATCGGAGGATGGCTCGCCTTGAAGGCGTATTTCCACGGTGATCCGCACAGCGCGCGCACGGGGTTCGGCGCGATGGTCGGCGGCATCGTTGTCGCAGCTGCATCCGGCCTGGTGCGGCTCGTAGTCCTCCCGTCATCCGACGCACCGGACGGTGCGCTGACAAATCCCGGGGTTGCCGCGCCGACCACGGTCGAGGCACCCGCACCGATCGACACGACGACGCCAGTCGACACGACGACCGCGCCCACCGACTGGACTCCGCTGCTCTGGGCCGGGGCAGTGCTAGCAGCCCTCGTCGCGCTCGCTGTGCTCGTCTACCTCGGTGTCCGAACCCGAAGCCACCTGGCCGATCGCAAGAAAGCCCAAGCGACTCTCGAAGCGGACTTCGCTACCGCATCCACCGTCTACGCCGAAGTCGCCGCCGCCTACGCCGACTACCTCGCAGACGTCTACGCAATCTTCGAACGCCCACTCCTCGACGACACCCGCGAGCCGCGCACCGCCGCGTTCATCGACGCCTTCGCCGGCGCCACCGCACTGAAGACAGACACCTGCCCGGCCACGCCCGAACGAGTCCAGGCCTTCGCCGACGCGGCCCGCGCCGCCCAGAAAGCTTGGAAGAGCGCCGACGAACACGCCCGCGCTACCGGGATGGGAAAGCTCGACACCGCAGGCCAACGCACCGTCAGGCACATCAAATCCGCCCTCGCGATCGCCATCGACGAGGCCGCAGCCCCCGGAGAACGCGACACCGCACTCGACACAGTCCGACGACTTTCCGCCGGTCTCATCACCATCCCAGACCGCGTCTACACCCGAACCAAGACCGCAATAGAAACCACCACACGCAAACAACTCACCCGCTGAACACGCAATCAGGTGGGCGCGACGAACTCGCCGCTGTCGTACCCACCTGACATCATCGACCACCACAGCACAAGTTCAACTCCGAGGGGGAGAAGAGTGAACTCCACGACTGCGCAAAACACCACGACAAGCGACGCGGCTCATCACCGCGAACCAGCACACGCCGGGAACACGCTCGACAACATCGCCCTATGGGCCGCGACCATTGAAGTACCCCAGGTTTTGTTCCGTTCTTTGTAGGAGGATGGAGCTATGCCACGTCAGTACCCGCCGGAGTTCCGGCAGCGAGCAGTGCGCATGGTGGAGACGGTGTTGGAATCCGACGCCGAGCTC